>CAXTSK010000352.1:0-5928 GCA_964246655.1 uncultured Pyrinomonadaceae bacterium | reverse complement strand
GCCTCCCGCCGCGCCTGCCGATGATGATGCCCCTCGGGCAGAGGTCTTAAGGCAGAGTTAACCACAGAGACACAGAGGCACGGCTTGAAGCTTTATGTCTTAAGCCGTGCCTCTGTCTCTGTGGTTGATGCCTTCTTACCGGCGTTTGATTGAAGGCGCCGGTAAGAAGGCATCGAAAAAAGTTCTTGTGCCCGGCGCCGCGCAGGTGCTAAGTTCGATGTAGCTCTCGCCGGGAGGGTCTCCCTTGACCCGCCCGCTTCCTCGTCGGAAAGGCCGCCCGGCCGCTTACTTTTTACCCTCCACGCCGCACCGGCCACGCCGAGTAATCGTCCCTTTCAAGCAAGCTGGAACGAGTCTGTCACATCCCCCTTCCGAAGGAGGTTGCCCCATGCAGCCCCAGCTCCTTTCGATCCTGAAGAGCATCGAGCACGACGCCACGCGCGAGTTCGTCCGCGGCGTCTTCGAAGACCTCAGACGCCTCCTCGGCTACCTCGACGGCGTGAAGGAGGCCGTCGGCGGCGAAGGCGCGGCCGACCAGGCGCACTTCATCTTCGAGGCCGTGCGCTGCGAGGCTCTGGCGACGGCCGGCGCCCTCGACTACTTCTGCGCCTGCCAGGACGCGCCCGACGAACTGTCGGAAGAGTTGGAGCGCGTGAGCTTCGCCGTGCGCCACGAGCTGCGCGCCGTCTTCGAGCGCCTGCTGCCCTCCGCGCAGTCCGCCGGGGATGCCGGCGAAGTGCGCACACTCCTCTCCGACGCGCAAGACCTTTTGCGTAACTGCTTCGAGCAGTCCACGGTCTCGCTCGCGCGCACGTTCCGCGCCGACGTGGACGCCGCCGACCTCTTCGAGGACATCCGCGCCAAGCGCGACAACTCCCTGCGGCTCTACGAAGACCTCGACGCCCTCCTGCGCAGCGCGCGTTACGCCGAGTGGCACGAGGGCGCGGAGGCGCTCGTCAACTTCTCCGAGCGGCTCGAACTCTTCCGCGCCGGGAGCATGCGCCACCTCATGCAGAAGGATCAGGAGACTTGCCAGGACTTCATCGACGGCCTCACCCTGCCCCTGCTTAGTAACCGCCGCTCGTTCCGGCTCTACCTCCACCGCTTCACCTGCTATCTCGAAATCCTCCTCAAGCACGTCTCGATGCGCTCCGTCCTCGCCGAGACCTCTTTGAGCGTCGCCGCCTGACTGACCAGCCCTAACTTCCGTGCGCCGCCGGATCCCCGCTGCCGACCGTTGCTACGGAGGCGACCTCCGGAACGTCGTCCGGTTTCTTTGCGGGGACTTGCGGGTCTGCGCGTGGCATCCTGCTCGCGGCGGCCGCGCGCCCTCCGCCCTTCGCCCCCGCCACGGTCTGCAACAACCCGCGGCCTTTGAAGAGGAAGAGGAGGAAAGTGCTGCCCAGGAAGCCGAGGATGAAGGAGGCGAGGATGTTCTCCGTCGGGAGCTTCGTCAGGGCGATGGAGATGGTGCCGAGACTCTGGGGGCTGGAGATGATGGCGCCGAAGAGCGCCAGCCCGAAAAAGATCACGCCGACGACGAGCCCCTGCGCGATGTCCATGCCCGTCTGCCTGCGCAACGCCGGGAACGTTAACCCGCCGAGCATGGCGCACAGCATTTGGAGCCAGGGGAAGGAGAAGCTGACGGGGATGCCCTCCGCGCCCGCGTTGATGTTGTCGCGCAGCCCGTTGTATGAATCCGCGACCACCCTGAGGTCGCTCACCGGGCGCGCGGAGAAGAGCTTGACGGCGCCCTTCACCTGACCCTTCGGGATGACGATTTCGCCCCTGCCGTCCTCGAACTTCACGCCCTGCGAGTCGCCCAGCAGACGCACAGTAATCCTGCGCTCGTCCATCCCCTCCTCCTCGGGGGTGACGGCGCGCCCGTCCTGCTCCGCCACGACCTGAAGCTCGATCTCGTCGAGGCCGTTGGCGTAGGCGATCTCACGCTGTTTGTTGATGACCAGCCGCGTGGAGTGTACGCCCGGCGTGAATTCGTAGCTCCTGCTGACGGGGATGACCCTGGCGGCGTTGACCCTGCTGGCCGCGGCTGCGCTGACCTCGATGAGCCCTCCGGGGCGCGTCCTCAACTCCGCCCGCTCCCGGGTCAGCACCTCGCCCTTGTGGATGGTCAGAGTGTCAGGCACGAAATCGGCGTAGCCGTTCTTGACCCCGAGTATCACCTGGATGTCCTGCGGGGCAGGCACGTACTCGTTACTCCTGGCCGACAGTAGCTCGACTTTGAACGAGGCGATCTGCTCGCCCCTGGAAGTTTGAACCTTCGGCTTTCTCGACGGCTGGATGTCGAGCTTGTACTCGCCCACGGCCTCTTCCTGAAAGGAGGCGGGGACGATCCGGAAGGAGGCGGGCGTGAAGAGCGCGCCCGGTGGCGCGTTCTCAGTGTCAGCGGCGGCTCTCGCCTTCTTCATCATCCTGTTGCCCAGCACGACCACCACCGTCTCACCTGTCGCGACGTTCTCGCTCTCGGCAAAAATGTGCAGCCGCCCGGGCTGATTCGCCAGAAGGTGGACGGACTCGTCCTCCTCGCCCCGCCGGTGCGTTAGCTTGAGCCGCGCGGCCTCCTGACCCCGCGCCAAGGTGATGACGCATCTGAGGGCGGTCGCGCGCTGCGTGGCGACTTGGTGAGAGCCGAGCCAGTCGTTGGCCTCTTCGAGCGAGTCCAGCGTGGTGACGGTGACGGTGGTTTCGAGGTCGGACGGGGAGTCCATCCTGTTCCCGTTCTGGTCGAGGAGGACGAGTTCGAGTTTGCCCTGTTTGCCCACGTAGAACGTGGAGGTCTGCGTGGTCTCTATGACGTACCTCGCGCCCGCAAGTTGCGGGCTCTTCGCCCGCGCGCCCTGGACGCACGCGAGAATCAACAGCGCGGCCGCCGCGCAGAGTGCGGCGACGGTGAGCGAGTAGGCGCGGGCGCGCCTCGGCCGGGTGACGGCGACGAACCGGCGCCGGAGGATCGTGTTCGGGTTGTGCATAAACGCCTCCTGTAAGGGATGTCATTGCCGGGTTGATGTCCGAAGAGGGTGACGGTTGCGGGTTAGAGTTAAGACTTGCGAGGTCGTTTGCGAGGTGGCTTACGGTCACCGGTGGCGAGTGCGGTTCGCGAGCGCGCTAAGGATATGCCTGCCGCACGCGGTAGTCAATATCATTTCGTACCTACCGCCTGTCACTTTTTGTGGGGTGCCCCGGTGGCTGCGGCTGGCAGCGTCCCGGCACCGCCCGGCCGTGCAGCCGCCGTTGCGTCCCCGGTGACCGCCGCCCGCCTAAAGTTACCCCCTAATGGATAACGCTCCGTTTCCCCGCCGCGACTATCAACCCGGCCTCGCCCCGTGCCGCTTCTCGCCCCGGACGCCGGCTCACGGCGCGGAGCCTTACTCCCTGCCGCAGGCGCAAATGATAAGTGTTTGGTACCTCGTGCGTTTAGAACGGCGGGCGAGCGTGTGGCGAGGGCTGAAGAGACGCGCCGTGAGTCGCGGGAAGAATTTGGGCGGGTCGTGTAAGACTACGACCCGCCCAAATTCTTTCATCGAAATGAGCCGAGCAGGACTCGAACCTGCGACCCGCTGGTTAAAAGCCAGCTGCTCTACCAACTGAGCTATCGGCCCGCGCGTGGGCGATTATAGTGACGGGCATTCGATTATTCAAACTCATTCCGATGGCGCGTCGGGCGGCTGCTCCTGGTGGTGGCGCATGAGGGCGCGGAGGGTGGCGGTGTCGCGGTCGGTGAAGCCGGAGAACTCGACGCCGAAGCCCACGTCGCGGAGGTAGTAGAGGACTTCGCCGCGCACCTCCCACCACTCGCGCTCGGGCAGGGGGATGCGGATGTGGATCGTCTTGCCGAAGAGCGGCTGGATGGCTTCGGTCTGGAGCAGGCAGCCGCCGCGGCTCAAAGAGGTGATCTTGCCGTGGTGCTCGTAGCGCGGCGTCAGGCCCCACTCGACGGGGAGGTCGGCCGCGACGCGCGCAATTTTTCTGCGCCCTTGCTTCAACTTGGACGCGCCCTCACTTTCAGGGTTCGAGCCAGCGCGCGAGCGCCGAGTCGCGTACGATGATGGTCTGGCTGCGCTCGGGGCCGGTGGAGACGAGGCCGACGGGCACGCCTATCTGCGCGGAGATGAACTCGACGTAGTCGCGCGCGGCCGCGGGCAGCTTCTCCAACTCCGTGACGCCCTCGGTCGAGCTGCGCCAGCCGGGCAGAGTCTCGTAGACGGGCTCGACCTCGCGCAACTCCTGCGAGACGGCCGGGAAGGACTCGCAGGATTGGCCGTTCCGACGGTAGCCGACGCAGACCTTGATCTCGTCGAGCGCGTCGAGGATGTCGAGCTTGGTCAGCGCGACGGTGTCGAAGCCGTTGATCTCGGCGGCGTAGCGCGTGGCGAAGGCGTCGAACCAGCCGCAGCGCCTCGGCCGCCCCGTAGAGACGCCGTACTCGTGGCCGCGCTCGCGTATCAATTGGCCGATCTCTTCTTCGCCTTCGAGCATCTCGGTCGGGAAGGGGCCTTCGCCGACGCGGGTCGAGTAGGTGCGGACGATGCCGAGCACACCATTGATCTTCTGCGGCGCGATGCCGAGCCCCGAGCAGACGCCGCCCGAGGTCGTGCTCGAAGAGGTGACGAACGGGTACGTGCCGTGGTCAACGTCGAGGAGCGTGGCCTGCGCGCCCTCGACGAGGACGCTCTGGCCCTCGCGGATGGCGCGGTTGATGAAGTGCGTGGTGTCGGTGACGAACGCCTGCATGCGTTCGGCAAGCGGCGCGATCTCTTTGAAGACCTCGTCGGGCTTAAGCTCCGTGCCGCGGTACTCGCGGATGATGAGGTTGGCGTCCGCGATGTTGCGCTCGATGCGCGAGCGCAAGACCTCCGGGTTCATCGCGTCGGCGACGCGGATGCCGCGCCGTCCCGCCTTGTCTTCGTAAGCGGGGCCGATGCCGCGCAGCGTCGTGCCGACCTTCTCGTTCCCCAAACGCTCCTCGCTCGTGTGGTCGAGGGCGCGGTGGTAGGGGAGGATGAGGTGCGCGCGCGTGCTGACCTTGACGCGGTCGGGCGTGACCAGCAAGCCCTGCGTGGTGAGGCGGTCGGCCTCCGCGAAGAAGGCGATGGGGTCGATGACCATGCCGTTGCCGAGCACGCAGGTCTTGCCCGGATGGATGATGCCCGAGGGGATGAGGTGCAGCGCGTAGGACTTGTCGCCGACCTTCACCGAGTGGCCGGCGTTGTGGCCGCCCTGATAGCGCGCGACCACGTCGAAGCGCTCGGCCAGCAGATCGACGATCTTGCCCTTGCCCTCGTCGCCCCACTGCGCGCCGATTACGACTATGACTTTAGACATACTTAAGTAGGCAGCAGGCAGATGGCAGTAGGCAGTTGAAAACCGTTCGTCAGTCGCAGCGTCCGCGTGTTGTCATTAACCCGCATAAAGCGGAGCCTGCTGCTTACTGCCATCTGCCTACTGCCTACTGCTTTTCAGCTTGCTCTTTCCAGCTTGATCGGCTTCTCGATGAAGTAGAAGCTGCACGTGCCGCGCACCTCCGCGAGGTCGCGGGCGTCGATGGGGAAGAGGCGGCACTGCGAGGGGCGGTCTTCGTAGATGCCGCAGGTCGTCGTGCCGTCGCCGTGCTTCTTGAGGAAGGGGCACTTGAAGAGTATCTCGCAGCAGGCGCCGCAGCGGTTGCAGTCGCCGCGCCGCAGGGCCAGCGCCTCGACGACCTCCTCCTTTTTGAAGCGGATGCGGACGAAGCGGCGGAGCTTGCCGTGTGCCTGCCGCGCGCGGAACTTGGCGTCCGCGACGGCCTCGGCGCGCTTCGCGGCGAGGCGCCCCTCGAACGAGCGGCGCTGCCGTGCGGCGCGACTGGCTGTTGTGGGTCTCGTCACTCGCGGCTGACTCCAGGCGGCGGAAACAGGTGAACGGCGCGGG
>CAXTSK010000351.1:2435-5935 GCA_964246655.1 uncultured Pyrinomonadaceae bacterium | reverse complement strand
AAACGGCGAAATTGCTGAGAAAAAGCGACTTAGAATTACGCGCACGCTTCATTTAAAGTAGACAGTAGCCAGTAGTCAGTAGATTAAAACGCGGCGCGCTCAGCCTTCGGTCGAGACGCGCCGCTTGGTTTTCTACTGGCTACTGTCTACTTCCTTCCGTTTACCATTTGCGGCGCGGCCTGCACGTTTTGGGACGACGACTTTCGGGCTCGTGCGTGCGACTATGCGCGGCGTGTGTGGCGTCAGTCTGACGCAAGGGCACTGTTTTCAAGCACTCTTTCGCCTCCCTCACTTCGTCCCTCTTCAGCGGCACGGCGGTTGCCGAAACGCGCGTCGGAGTGGTTGCCGCGGCCCACGGTTTCCCCGGGCGGACGCGGCAGAGGATTCGAGAGGCGAAGCCGAAGAAGAGCACGACGCTCCGCTGTCGCCCCCGCGGCCTTCAGCCCCGAGCACAAGGAGAGACGAGAGATGACCAAGAGACGTTTCACCGTTCTGACCTTCGCCGCCGTCGCGCTCGCGACCTTCATCGCGCCCGCCGGCGCCTCCGCCCAGACCATCTGGGATCGCATCCGCGACCGCGCCGAGCAGGAGCGCCAGCGCGACGACGACTATGGCCGCAACCGCCGCGGCCGTGACGACGACGGCTACGGCCGGAACGGCCGCATGAGCGACTACGAGCGCCGCCAGCTGCGCGACCTCTCGCGCCGCATCGACGACCGCAGCCGCGACCTCCAGCGCGACGTAGACCACCTGCTCGACAACAGCCGCATCAACGGCTCGACCCGCGAAGACCGCATCAACAACGAGGCGCAAGACCTGCACAACGCCGCCTCCCGCTTCCGCAACGTGGCCGGCGACAGCAACGAACTCTACCGCAGCCGCGACGAGGCGAGCCGCCTGCTTCAGCAAGCTTCGCAGTTCAGCCGCGCGCTCGGCCGCGCCCGCCTCGACTCGCGCACCGCCAACGACTGGAACCAGCTCCGCAGCGACCTGCGCGCCGTCGCCAACATCTACAACCTCCGCTTCAACGACGACCGCGGCTACAACGTCTGGAACGGCAACGACGACCGGCGCGGCAACCGCCGGTGGGAATAAGACAGTAGGCAGTAGGCAGTAGGCAGTAGGCAGATGGCAGTAGGCAGTTAAGACAGGAAGCTCCCTGACGAATCTGCATGAACGAGGCGGGGGCGGCGAGATTCACATCTCGCCGCCCCCGCCTCGTTTGACTGCTCTGGCTTCCGGCTAACTGCCTACTGCCATCTGCCTACTGCCTACTGTATCCTGTCCCCATGTCGCAGACACGCGGGACGCTCTACCTCGTCGCCACGCCCATCGGTAATCTGGAGGACGTGACGCGGCGCGCGCTGCGCGTGCTGGGCGAGGCGGACGTGGTCGCGTGCGAGGACACGCGGCGGACGCGGACGCTGCTCGAACACTTCGGCATCCGCGCGCGCACCCTGAGCTACCACGAGCACAACGAGCGCGAGCGCGCCGAGGAACTGGCGCGTTTGATCGAAGAGGGCCGGACGGTGGCGCTCGTCTCGGACGCGGGCACGCCCGGCGTCAACGACCCGGGTTATCGCTTGGTGCGCGCGTGCGTCGAGCGCGGCTTGAGCGTCGTGCCCGTCCCCGGCCCGACGGCCTTCGTCGCGGCGCTCACGGCCTCGGGGCTGCCGACCGACGAGTTCTACTTCGGCGGCTTCCTGCCCGCGCGCAGCCACGCGCGGCGCGAGCGGCTGTCGTCGGTCAAACTCTTGCGCGCCACGCTCGTCTTCTACGAGACGCCGCACCGCCTGGCGCACGCGCTCGCCGACGCGCTCGAAGTCCTCGGCGAGCGCGCGGCGGCGGTTGCGCGCGAGTTGACGAAGATGCACGAAGAGATCGTGCGCGGCCGTCTGAGCGAGTTGGCGGAGCGGTTCGCGCCCGAAGGCGCCGCGCGCGGCGAGATGGTGCTCGTCATCGACCGCGACGTGATTGATGAAGGTGTTGCTGAAGGGACTTCGAAGGCTTCGAGCGTCGCGGACCTGGTCACACGGTTCGAGGCCGAAGGTCTCGACCAACGCGCTGCCCTCAAGCGCGCCGCACGCGAACTCGGCCTCACCCGCGACGAAGCCTACCGCCGCCTCACCTCGGAGCGCGCCCTGTCGAAACAACGCGACGACGACTAAGCGCCCGCGCGGAGCAGTCTGTCGAGCCAGAGGTTCGAGAGCTTCTCCTGCACGGTGTTGGCGCGCAGGCGCGCGTTGAGGTGCGCGAAGTCAACGTGGTCGAGCGGCTGGTCCTGGTTGAAGCAGGAGAAGACGAAACTTTCGGCGCCCGTCTCGGGGTCAACGTGCTTGCAGAGGCACTGCGCGCAGACCTCCTTCATCATGCACTGCATCGGGCTGTTGATGGAGCCGACGCCGACGTGCCCCTTCTTCAAGTGCTCGGCGAGCACGCCGTGGCGCGCGGCCTTGACCGCGGCCATCATGCGGTCGGAGCCGATGGCAATGACGCGGTCAACCTCTTTCAGGTCGAAGACGGCCGCGCCGAACTTCCCTTCCGCGTACGCGAGCATGGCCTGCACGATGTTGCCGCGGAAGTGCGCGTCCTGCGGGCGGCGCGCTTCGACCTCGCGCCCGGTGTCGGTTGACCAGATGACCTGGTCGGTCGCCTCCTCGATCTCCTCGCGCTTGAAGAGGTCTTTGCCGTCCTTGTAGCCCGCGAAGTAGATGACGCGGTTGCCCGCCGCCTTCAAAGCCTTCGCGATGGAGAAGAGCACGGCGTTGCCTAAGCCGCCGCCCGCGAGCAGCACGGTCTCGCCCTCGGGTATCTCGGTGGGCGTGCCCGTCGGCCCCATCACGACGACCTCCTGCCCAGGCCGCAGGAGCGCGCACTGGCGCGACGACGCGCCCATCTCAAGCACGATGAGGCTCAGCAGTCCCGCCTCCTTGTCCACCCACGCGCCCGTCAGCGCTAAGCCCTCCATCGTGAGCCGCGTCCCTTCAATCAACGGCGCGTCGGTCTCGTAGTTCTGCAAGCGATAGAACTGGCCGGGGTGGAACTTGCGCGCCTGCATCGGCGCGCGGACGACGACATCGACGATGGTGTCGGTCAGACGCTCCACCCGCTCGACGCGCGCGACGAGGTTCTCGTCCAACGTCTCGACCAGCCGCCCGAAAGCTTCGTCGCGCGCGGGCTGTTCTTCAGCTTTGAGTGCCGCCAGCTCTTCGCCGAAGAGCGCGACGACCTGCGGGAAACCGTCCTTCGCAGAGGCCATTGCCTTGACGACGTTGCCCGCGTAGACGGGGTGGTTGTCGCCGTAATAACTGATGAAGCGGCCGCCGTCCTCGTACGAAGTGAAGAAGCCCTGCTCGCCCTTCGCCGCGGGGACGAGGTGGAACGTCCCGTCCCCATTCCTCTCAACCTTGTGCGGCGCGAAGAACTCTTTCCAGTCGTGGGGGGGGCGCCGGCCCCGCCCCGCCGCGGCGGGGGGGTGTGTTGGGGGGGGGGGCGCCCCC
>CAXTSK010000351.1:0-2425 GCA_964246655.1 uncultured Pyrinomonadaceae bacterium | reverse complement strand
CTTTCCAGTCGTCGAGCGCTAACGTCCCCGGCCGCTCGCGCTCGTAGATGGTGTTCGGGCTCGTGCCCGCCGCGACGCAGACCGTGCGCGCGGGGACGCGCAAAGTGTCTTCACAGTTGACGTGCCACTTGCCCGTCGCCGGGTCGCGCGTGACGCGCTCGAAGACGACGGCCGCGACGGCGCCGTGCTCGTCGGGGACGGCCTCGGCCGGCGACATGTTCTCGATGAAGTTGATGCCCTCTTCGAGCGCCTTCGAGACCTCCTCGTGATTGAGCCTGTAGGCCGGCGAGTCGATGAGCCGCTTGCGGTAGACGATGGAGACGCCGCCCCACGCGCGCACGAGCGTCACGAAGTCCGGCTCCTCGCCCGCGGCTTTCGCCCGCGCACGCTCCGCGCGCACCGCGCGCCCGTGCTCGACGTACTCTTCGAGCACAGCGCGCTCCTCCGCGTCGAAGCGCTTCCACACCTCTGCTTCGCCGAACTCTTCGCTGAGCGCCTCGAAGCGCTCCAACGTCTTCTCGACCTGCACGGGGTAGTAGGCGAAAAGCTCCGTCGCCGTGTCGATGGCCGTCAGTCCGCCGCCGATGACGACCGCGGGCAGACGCACCTGTAGGTTCGCCATCGAGTCGTGCTTGGCCGCGCCCGTGAGCTGCAAGGCCATCAGGAAGTCCGAAGCCTTGCGCACGCCGCGGATGAGGTTGTTCTTCATCGAGACGAGCGTCGGCTTGCCCGCGCCGGTCGCCACCGCGATGTGGTCGAAGCCCAACTCCCAAGCGTCTTCAATCGACAGCGTCCCGCCGAAGCGCACGCCGCCGTAGAAGCGGAAGCGGTCGCGCCGCGCCAGCGTCAGGTGCATCAGCGTCAGAAAGTTCTTGTCCCAACGCACCGTGATGCCGTACTCCGACACGCCGCCGAAGCCCGCGAGCACGCGCTCGTCAAGCTCGCCGGTGATCTCTCCATACTCGCGCACGGCGCGCGGCACGCGGCGCCCGCCGCCTCCCGTCAATGCGTCGTCGAGCGGTTCGATCTTCAGCCCGTCGATGCCGACGACGCCGAAGCCTTCGTTCAAGAGGAAGTGCGCGAGCGTGTAGCCCGCCGGCCCGAGTCCGACGACGAGCACGTTCTTGCCGTTGTAGGGAAGCGCGTAAGGCCGCTTCGCGTTCAGAGGGTTCCAGCGCGTGAGCAGGCCGTAGATTTCGACGCCGAAGGGAAGCCCGAGCACGTCCGTCAGCACGCCCGTCTCGGCCTGCGGGATGTTGACCGGCTCCTGCTTCTGGAAGATGCACGACTTCATGCAGTCGTTGCAGATGCGGTGGCCCGTCCCCGGGCACATCGGGTTGTCGATACAGACGAGCGCGAGCGCGCCGATGGGGTCGCCGTCGCGCTGAAGGACGTGCATCTCCGAAATCTTCTCGTCGAGCGGGCACCCCTGAAGCGTGATGCCGAGCGGGTTCTTCTTCAGCGACCCGTCCTTCTCCTTCAAGCCCTTCGAGCAGGAGTCCTTGTCGCGCTCGTGGCAGTAGAGGCAGTAGTTGACCTCCTCCAACACCTCTCGCTGCGTGTAACGCTTGTCCGTCAGCTTGAACCCGTCGCGGCGCCGCAGGTTCTTATCCAACCCGCGCATCAGTTCCGGCAAGTCCGCCTCGGGGCGTTCGAGCTGCACGAGGTGCTCGTAGTTGAGCGGGTGCGGGAAGCGGAAACTGACCCAGCCCTTCACACGCTCGCGCGCGTCCGGCCTCGACGCGTGCGCCGCCGACCATGCCTCAAGGAGCCTCAGCGACGAACGGACGAAAACCCGGTTTCCGTCCGCATCACTTTCATCCGTCTCCACACGCCACGCCGCGAGCGCCGCCCCGGCTGCGCTCCCCTGCAAACGCCCCGCGGCCGCCTCCGTCTCACGCGCGCGTTCGTCCGACCAATCATCCTCCTGGCGCACGCCCTCCTTCGGGTAGTTCTTCTCCCACTCCAACAGACGCACGGCCATCCGCGCCACGCCCAGCTCGCGGTCGTCTCCCAACGTGTCCGCGAACGCCGCGTGCCTCAACGCTTCGAGCGCCGCGTCCGCCGCCTCCACGTCCAACGCGGCGGCGCGCTCCGCCGGGAAACTCTTCGTCGCGCGCCGCTGCACGAACTGCTTGAACTGGAAGATGGGGTCTTGCGCCCTGATGCCTTCGGCCAGCCGCCCCCTCTCTGCTTCGACGCGGAACAGACGCGCGAGGAAGCGCGAAAGGTGCGGCGCGGCCTCGATGAGGAGTTCGGACTCCGCCTTCGTCCCCTTCAAATTCTCGCCGCGCGCGCCGACGTACTCCGACAGCCGCGCGTGCAGCCCCGCGTCCTCCCTTCCGACCCCGGCGTAGAACGCCTCGGCCAGCGCGCGCAGCCGTTCGGGCCGGTAGAGGTCGCCGTAGTTGAAGCCTTCGATGCC
>CAXTSK010000350.1:0-5945 GCA_964246655.1 uncultured Pyrinomonadaceae bacterium | reverse complement strand
GCTACCGCGTCCCGCTCGTTGACGACCGCGAGGAGTTCGTCGCGCGCGCGCGCGTCCCCGGGCAAGAGATAGAACTAATCGCGGCCCGCGGGTGGACTGAGACGTTGACGAAAGTCGTCGGGACGGGACGCGGCGTCTACGTCGCGGTCGTCACGCGCGGGCACAACGAGGACGAGGAGTGCATGAAGGCGGTGCTGTCGGCGCGTCCCGACTACGTCGGCATGATCGGCAGCCGCCGCCGCACGAACATCGTGCTCGGGCGCCTGCGCGAGTCTGGCGTGGACGAAGAAGTCCTCAAAGAAGTCCGCGCGCCCGTCGGCCTCGACATCGGCGCCGTCTCGCCGGAGGAGGTCGCGCTCGCCATCCTCGCCGAGGTCGTCGCGCACCGGCGCGGCGGCAACGGCGCCCCTCTCTCCGCGTGGCGGCGGGCCTGACTTTCAAACTTAAAGCATGCCGGGGACGTTGAGCGGGGACTCCGCGTCGTGCGCGAGGTGTTGTTCGAGGCGCTTGCGGCGGCGTCCGCGCGTGTAGCCGTGGAGGTACATGACGGGGCCGATGAGCCAGTAGGACATGCCCGCCACCATCATGTAGCGCGGGTTCCGCGTGAGCGCGAGGGCGATGGAGACTACGCCGACGAGGGACATGAGCGCGTTCTCCTGAAACTCTGACCGCGTGTCGAAGCACTCCAGGTCGGTCAGTTCCAACGCGCCGCGACGGCGGTAGGCGTGCAGGTAGAGTAGCGCGAAGATGGCGAAGACGGCCGCGAAGCCCGCGCCGTAGACGATGAGCATCGTGGGCACCTGCTCGGCGCGCACCACCGGCTCGAACTGCCCCGCGGAGGTCTGCACGGTCGTGCCGAGCCCGAGCAGCGCGTTGACGATGAACGTCCAGACGAACTTGAGCGGGTAGACGTAGAAGAGGATGACGAAGAGCAGCAGCGCCGTCATCCAGATCGTGACGTTGTCGTTGAGGCCGTAGCGCCGGAAGAAGCGGTACTGCGTGTGCCAGACGTGGAAGAGCATCGCGAAGGTTAAGGCGAAGGCGAGGAAGCCGCGCATCGTCACGAGCAGTTCGTCGAACGTGCGCGGGACTTCGAGCGAGACGACGAGCAGCGTGATGGCAAAGGCGAAGACGCCGTCCGACAGCGCCTCGACTCGCGACACCTCGCCGAGGCCGCGCAGGCGGAAGCCGTTCTGCACCTCCGACTCCCTCTTCGACAGGCTCTCTCTAATCACACGCGCTCCTTGCGGTTTCGCCGCCGCGTAGGCATCTTAGACCCGTTGAAATTCTTCGCACCGGCGGCGAGCATTATTCACTTTCGGCGCGCTTCCCGCAAGACTCATGTCCACGGCCCCGACTCACACACGCATAACACAAACGACCCGCCTGGCCGGGATGTTCCGCGCGCTCAAGCACCCGAACTTCCGCCTCTTCTTCGCGGGCGCGTTCCTCTCGAACGCGGGCACGTGGATGCAGTCGGTCGCGCAGAGCTGGCTCGTGTTGCAGTTGACCGACTCGGGGACCTGGCTCGGCGTGGACACGTTCATGGTGACGGCGCCAGGACTCGCCCTGACGCTGGTGGGCGGCGTCATCGCCGACAAGGTTGACCGCAAGCGCCTGCTCATCTACACGCAGGTGGGCGCGGGCGCGTCGGCGCTCGTGCTGGCGGCGCTCGTGTGGGCGGGCGCGATCCGCTGGGAGGGCGCGGCGCGTCGGCCGTCGGACGTGTGGATGGTACTGCTGCTCTCGTTCGTGACGGGCTGCTGCTGGGCGATCTCGGGGCCTTCGTACCAGGCCATCACGGTTGACCTCGTCGAGAGGAAAGACCTGGCGAACGCCATCGCGCTCAACTCGTCGCAGTTCCAGTTGGCGCGCGTGGCGGGGCCGACGCTCGCGGCCGTGACGTTGAAGGTGTTCGGGATGGCCGGTTGCTTCCTCGCCAACGGGCTCTCGTACGTGGCAATCATCGCCGCGCTCACGCGCGTGAATTTCGAGAAGAGGGGCGCCGCGCGGGTCTTGGCGGTCGAGGGCGGGAAGGTTGAGGTTGAGAAGCCCGAGGTCGCGCGGCGTTCGATGTGGGAAGACCTGGCCGAGGGCTTCAGGTACGTGCGCGTCCGTCCGCGCGTGAGCGCGGTGCTGTTGGGCTCGGCGGTGGTGGGACTGTTCGGCGCGCCTTACCTCGTGCTGCTGCCTCTGTTCGCGCGCAACGTGTACGGCTGGGGCGAGTCGGGGCTGTCGCTTTTGATGGGGACGGCCGGGGCGGGCGCGCTGGTCGGGGCGCTCGGGCTCGCCTATCTCGACGTGCGGCGGAAGGGGCTCGTCCAGCTCGCGTCCGCGGTGTCGGCCGGGACTTGCATCGTGGGGTTCGCGTCCGCGCGGTCGCCGTGGGTGGCCGTCCCTCTGCTCTTCGCGACGGGGATGTCGATGGTCGGCTTCTTCGCGCTCGGCAACACTTTGTTGCAGCAGCTCGTGCCGGACGAGATGCGCGGGCGCGTGATGAGCATGTGGCTGTTGAGCTTCATCGGGACGGCGCCGTTCGGGAGCTTCCTGTCGGGCGCGGCGGCCGATCGCTTCGGCCCGCGCCCGACGCTCGCGGCCTGCGGCCTCGTCGTCCTCCTCTACGGCCTCACGGCGCTCGCTAACCCGCGCCTGCGCGAGATGTGAACTACGAAAGCCTCAGCCGTCCCCGTCCCTGAGAATTCTTTCGAGGGGCGTCTGGCCGCGCTCGTTGAACTGCGGCGGGACGGTCACGCGCGCGGCTTCGAGCGAGGGGAGCGGCTGAGTCGCTTTGAGCCCGAGCGGGGAGGCCGGGGCAACGCTCTGGTCGGCCGAGAGATTCAGAGTGTTTATGCGGCGGCGCTCCTCCCAACGCTTCAGGGCCGGGAGGAGGTGAAACCACTGGGCGTAGCCGAGCCCCATCGCCGCCGCCCAGAAGGCGATGCGGCCTGTGACGCCGAGGTCGGACGAGTGGAAGACGAAGGCGACGGCCGTCCCCAGAGGGAACGAGAGCAGCGCCATCACGGCCTCAAGGAAGGAGCCGGACGCCGCGTCGAAGAAGAGCGTCCGGTGCGCGCCCGGCATGATGGAGTAGACGACGAGCAGCGTGGTGCAGAGCAGCAGCCACGGCTTCCGCAGGTTGGGTTGGAAAGGGTTCTGCATAAGAAAGTAGGCAGTAGGCAGATGGCAGTAGGCAGCCGCTCCGCGCCATGTCAGTTGAAAGATTGAATCAGGATTTCTGATAGCAGGGCTTTCAACTGCCTACTGCCATCTGCCTACTGCCCACCGGTTTCTGCTTTAGACACCACGGCCCTCGACCTTGTTCCCCGCAAGAAATCCGGTGGAAGACGTTCTACGGACGGAGCGGGCGGTTTTTGAGATCCGCTAGAATTTGTGAAGGATGTTTTTGAGGAGAAAAGGGATGCGAACCTTCAGAGACCTGCTGTGCCTCTTCTTCGGCCTGCTCTTGATGGCGCTCGTCACCGCCACCGCCAACGCGCAGGGCGTCATCGTCCCCGGCCCCTGCCGGCGCTGCCCCACGCCGCCGCGACCCATTCCGATGCCGCGCGCGCTGCCCGTCAAGTCCATCAAGATCGACACAAAAATCGCCGCGCAGGTCGCCACCACGCACGTCGAGCAGGTCTTCCGCAACGACACCGACGCCACGCTTGAAGGCACGTACTTCTTCCCCATCCCCGAGTCGGCCTCCATCGCCGAGTTCGCCATCTGGGACGGCGACAAGCGGCTCGTCGGCGAGGTGCGCTCGCGCGAGGAGGCGCGCCGCATTTATGACGAGATCGTCCGGCGCCAGCGCGACCCGGGACTGTTGGAGTACGCCGGCCGCGACCTCTTCCAGGCGAGCGTCTTCCCCATCCCGCCACACTCCGACAAGAGACTTGAGTTGACCTACACGCAGGTCTTGAAGGCCGAGGGCGGCACCGTCAACTATCGCTACCCGCTCGGCACGGGGCGCAACGTCGCGCAGATCACGGGCACCGTCTCGGGGCGCGTCGAGGTCGAGGGACGCGAGCCGGTGCGGAACATCTACTCGCCGAGCCACGAGATCGAAGTGACGCGCAAGGGCGAGCGCGACGCGCGCGTCTCGTTCGAGTCGGCCGCGGGGCGCGAGCCGCAGGACTTTCAGCTCTTCTACACGCTCTCGGACGCCGACTTCGGCATGACGCTTTTGACGCACCGCGAGCCGGGCAAGCAGGGCTTCTTCCTTTTGACCATCTCGCCGAAGGATGCGCTGTCCGAGCAGGAGTACGTAGCGAAGGACGTGGTCTTCGTCCTCGACACTTCGGGCTCGATGGCCGAGGCGGGGAAGATGGAGAAGGCGCGCGCCGCGCTCCTCTTCGGCGTGCGCTCGCTCCGTCAGGCCGACCGCTTCAACGTCATCAACTTCGCGGGCGAGGAGCATTTGATGACGACGGGCCTCTTGCAGGCCGACGCGGCGGGGCGCGCTAAAGGCGAGGAGTTCATCGCGCAGCTCAGGCCCGTCGGCGGCACGAACATCAACGGCGCGCTGCTCGCCGCCATGCAGCAGTTCGATCGCTCGGAGCGCCCGCGCCTGCTCGTCTTCCTCACCGACGGCCTGCCGACCGTGGGCGAGACGAAGGTCGAGCGCATCATCGACAACGCGCGCGCGGCGCGCCCGGCCGGCGTGCGCCTCTTCACCTTCGGCGTCGGCTACGACGTGAACACGGCGCTCCTGGACAAGCTCGCGGCCGACAACGGCGGCGCGGCCGAGTACGTCGAGCCGAAGGAAGACCTCGAAGTCAAGGTCTCGAACTTCTTCACGAAGATTAATCACCCGGTCTTAACTAACCTCGCGCTCGACATGGGCGGCGTCGAGGCCGATTTCGTCTACCCGCGCGAGATGCCCGACATCTTCCGCGGCACGCAGCTCACGCTCATCGGCCGCTACCGCAACCAGCGTGATCTCGACAACATCGTGCTCCGCCTGACGGGCCGCGCGGGCGAGGCCACGCGCTCGTTCACGTACCAGAACGTGAGCTTCCCGCTCAACACCGAACGCAACGAGTTCCTGCCGCGCCTCTGGGCGACGCGCCGCGTCGGCTGGCTGATGGAACAGATCCGCACGAACGGCGAGCAGAAGGAACTGACCGACGAGATCGTCGATCTCGGCACGCGCTACGGCATCGTCACGCCCTACACCTCCTACCTCGCGCTCGAAGACGCCGAAGAGCGCCGCCTGAGCGGGGTGGACAAAGACGAGGTCATACGCGTCATGCCGGGCGCCACGGCCGGCCGCCGCGCACGCGCGGACGAGCGCCGCCCTTCAACGCTCGGCGGTGTCGGCGGCGCGGGCGGGCCCTCGCCCGTCTACAACTCGGCCGACGCGTCGGCCCCGCCGCCGAAGGAGGCCGCGAAGGCGAAGACCGGCGAGCTGGCCGTCCGCCAGAGCAAGCGCGACCGCGCGCAGCAGGAGGCGGTGCGCGAGGAGGAGGGCGCGACCTCCTCGGCCGTGCGCAAGGTCGGCGATAAGACCTTCTACCTGCGCGACGACGTGTGGACGGACTCCGAGTTCAAGGCGGACGCGAAGCTGCCCGAGACGGCGGTCGAGTTCGGCGGCGACGAATACTTCGCGCTCATCAAGCGCGAGCCGCAGCTCGCACGCTTCTTCTCGCTCGGCGAGCGCGTCGTGGTCGTCTACAACGGGCGCATCTATAGGGTGAGCAGTAGACAGTAGACAGTAGAAAAACTGAGCGGCGCGCTCGACGAAAAGCTGGGCGCGCCGCGTTTTAATCTACTGATTACTGATTACTGAATACTGTCTACTCTCCCCTTGTATCCCGCACGTCCATTCATGTACAAAGGGGGGATGAAGAGGCAAGGGGAAACCAATCTTATCGAACTCCTTTGAAGAGAGAGTCGAGTCGGTGATGAGTTTAAAAAGTCTGAGTCGTCGGGCCGCGCTCATATCG
>CAXTSK010000349.1:0-5947 GCA_964246655.1 uncultured Pyrinomonadaceae bacterium | reverse complement strand
GCCGCCGACCCCGACGTGCTCAAACCGAAAGCGGAGATAGGTGAGCGCGAGCACGCACAGGGCTACGCCGAGCCACACGAGGCGGTTCGAGAGTATAGACATCTGCGACCCGACGACGAGCGCGTTCTTCTCGCCGGGCGTCCAGACCTTCGACAGCTCATTGATTATGGTGAGCCCCAGCGGGTCCGTCAGCTTCGCGAGGCTCCAGTGTCCCAGCAGCGCGGCCACGACCTGCCAACTGACGAGCGCCGCGAAGAAGACGAACGCGCCCCCGAGATAGCTCACGACGCCTCGCCGTCCGAACACCGCCGCCGAAAACATGAGCGCCATGGCGACGAAGGCGTTCGGCAGCGCGAGCAGGAAGTAGGCGCTTGCGTAGGCGGCCGGCCGGATGGGACCGATGAGGTCTGCGTGTTCCCCCGGCATGAGCGCTGCGGCCAGAAGGCCCACAGGGATGGCGGTCATGATCAACGCGCCGAGGGCGAAGGCGGCGAAGAACCGCCCGCCGAGGTAAGCAGCCTTGCTGACGGGCGCGGTGTAAAGGAGCGGGTGCATCCGCGTCTCCACGTCCCGCGCCGCCGCGCCGCCCGCGAGCGCCGCCAGCGCCAGCAGCGACATGATGCACGCGACGAGGGTGACTTGCGCCACGGCGAACGGCGCGTTGAGGAAGTAGCTGCCCTCCTGCGCCTCGTTGACGAAGACCTCGCGCGCCATGAGGAACGAGACCCCCAGGAGGAGCACGAAGTAGAACCACGTCGAGACGCGGCGCGACTGGTAGGCGACCTCGAAGCGGAAGGTCTCCCAGAGCTTCATCGCGCGTCCCTCGGCACCCGTGCCTGGCCGGTCGGCCCGACCAGCCCCGCCAGCGTGCTGAAGTAGACATCCTCAAGGTCGGGCTCGACAGGCTCGAACCCGTCGCCGGGCCGTGCGTCGCCGTAGGCGCGCACGACCGTTCGCCCGGCGAGCAGCTTCGTCGAGATGACCGCGTGCGCCCGTTCAAGCTCGGGCAGCTCGGCCTTCTCGACCACACGTCGCCAGATCCGCCCGCGCAGCGCTGCGACGGCGGCGAGCGGCTCGGCTTCAAGCAAGATTTCGCCGCGTTCGATGATCGCCATCCTGCTGCACAGCTCCGAGACATCCTCGACGATGTGCGTCGAGAGAATCACCACGGCGCTCTGGCCAATCTCGCTCAACAGGTTCAGGAAGCGCACGCGCTCGGCCGGGTCGAGCCCGGCGGTGGGCTCATCGACGATGATCAGCTTCGGGTCGCCGAGCAGCGCGACGGCGACGCCGAACCGCTGGCGCATCCCGCCCGAGTAGCCGCCGAGCTTCTTCTTCCGCACGTCGTAGAGGTTCACCTGACGCAGGAGCGCCTCGACGACCTCGCGGCGCCCACGGCGCCCGGTGATTCCCTTGAGCACCGCGAAGTGGTCGAGCAGTTCCTCCGCGCTCGCCCTTGGGTAGACGCCGAACTCCTGCGGCAGATACCCGAGCGTCTCTCGCACACGCTCCCGCTCCGCCAGCACGTCGATGTCGCCGAGGCGTATCGAGCCCGCGTCGGGCTCCTGCAACGTGGCGACCGTTCGCATCAGGGTGGACTTGCCCGCGCCGTTTGGGCCGAGCAGGCCGTACATGCCCTGGGGGATCGTGAGGGTGATCCCCTTCAGGGCTTCGACGCCGTTCGAGTAGGTCTTCGAAAGCTTCTGAATCTGTAGTTCCATGACACCCCTTGAATGGAGGAGCCGCCGAGCCGCGCTGCCGGCGCGAAGAGATAGGCAGACTTCACCGCGGGCCCCGCGGAGGGCGCGCGACTCGACAACTCGTGTAGGCGTGTTGCGCTATAAGAAACGAACGGGAGCGAAGGCGATTAAAGGCGACTCGCAGAATCCCGGTCGTCGCCAGATACGACGGTAGTGTGTTGAAGGTTCGGCAAAAGGAGGCGCATAGGTTCTCCCCATAAACAGGAGAGGGGCTTGAGAAAATTCACCCACCATGTCCTCCGTCGAACGGCCCCGGGCGGCCGTAACTGCTAGGATAGCCGCAGCTCACCGTGTACGGGTGCGCTCGGGACAGATTTCAACTGACGGACGTGGGTTCAGGAGTTCAAGCGAATATTTATGAGCACCAATCTCATCGACACTGTTGGGGAGACGGCGGCGAGCGTTCTGGACGGGCTGGCCGAAGCCGTGTTGGGGCCTGCTTCGAGCCTACGCGACGGGACGGAGCACGCGGGCGTTGAGTTGCCGCGCGACCTCTACGCGCACGCGTCGGCGCAGACCGAGTGGTGGTACTACACGGGCCACCTGCAAACCGATGCGGGGCGCAGGCTCGGTTTCGAGCTGGTCTTCTTCAAGCGGCGCACAGACCTCGACCGCTTCGGCGTCTTGCCGTTGCGTCTCATCGGGAACCCGCTCTACCTCGCGCACTTCGCGCTGACGGACGAGTCGCGCGGACTCTTCCGCTACGAGCACCGCAAGAGCGCCAACGGCCTCTTCGACCCGGCCGCGCGCGCGGACTCGCGCCGCTTGTATCTACGGCTCGGCGACTGGACGGTGCGCGAGGCGCACGGCCTGCACCTGCTGCGCGCGACGCTCGACGGCGTCGTCTTCGAGGCCGCGCTCCGACCGTCGAAGCCCGCCGCGCTCAACGGGCGCGAGGGCGCCGGCGTCAGCTTCAAAGACCACGGCGAGGCTTCGCGCTACTTCTCTTACACGCGCATGGAGGCCGAGGGCGACATCACGATCAACGGCGTGACCGAGCGCTTCCGCGGCGCGGCGTGGATGGACAGGGAGTTCGGGACGTGGGCGACGAGGCAGGGGCAGAAGGGATGGGACTGGTTCAGCGTTCAGTTCGAAGACCAGACCGAGCTAATGGTCTACCACATACGCGACGCGCAGAACCGGCCTTCGAGTTTTTCCAGCGGCACCTTCATCGACGCCGAAGGACGCGGCACGCACCTCGCACGCGAGGACTTCGAGCTTGAGGCGACCGAACACTGGCGCAGCCCGCACACCGGCGCGACCTACCCGAGCGGCTGGCGGCTGCGCGTGCCGCGCGCGGGCGTGGACGTGACCGTCACGCCGGTTCTCAAAGACCAGGAGTTGGACACGCGCGGCACCACGATGATCGTCTACTGGGAAGGCGCGTGCGAAGTCGAAGGCCGACGTAATGACGTTGACGTTAAAGGCCGCGCCTACGTCGAGCTTGTCGGCTACGACCGCTCGCACGAGTCGCCCTCGCTCGTCACCTTCCTCTTCGGCTCCGCCCTCGACCGCGGCTGGCGCAGCATCTTCGGCTGAGTTGCGCGGGCGGCACTTGCTCGCGGGGTCTTCCTATGTTCTTCTTATCACCATGTGGTTTTTAACTATCCGGGCTGTGCCGAAGCCCGAGTCTCAGCTCGCGCTCGAAAGAGGCGTCGCGTATGTGAGCTGCTGGGTTGATTTTCTGCTTGAGGACGGGGCGGAGCTACTCGCGAAGCATTACATCGATCAGGCGGGGTGGCTCCCCGAAGAGGTCGAGGATGCGGTGTGGGTCGAGGCGGAGGGTTACGCGGACGACCCGAAGCACGCGCTCTACTACTCCGAAGCCGAGACCGAGGGGGTCACCCTCGTGTTCCACGAATGGAGCGCCCCCAGCGAAGGTGGTAAGAAGCCGGCGGCGGGCGCCGCCTAACTCATGAACACGGACGGACGTAGCATGCGAAGCAAGTCCGAGGAGTTGTTCGCGCGAGCGGTAGAGCTGATGCCGGGCGGGGTGAATTCGCCCGTGCGCGCGTTCCGTGGCGTGGGCGGGACGCCGCGCTTCATCGCAGAGGCTTCCGGGGCGACGATGATCGATGTGGACGGGCGGACGTACATCGACTACGTCGGCTCGTGGGGGCCGATGATCCTCGGCCACGCCGCGCCGGAGGTCATCGACGCCTTGCGCGAAGCGCTCGGCCGCGGGACGAGCTACGGCGCGCCGACCGAGCTTGAGTGCGAGATGGCCGAGGAGATCATCGACGCCGTCCCCTCGGTCGAGATGGTGCGCATGGTCAACTCGGGGACGGAGGCGACGATGTCGGCGCTCCGCCTCGCGCGCGGCGCGACGGGCCGCGACAGGATCGTCAAGTTCGAAGGCTGCTACCACGGTCACGGCGACAGCCTGCTCGTCAAGGCTGGCTCCGGCGTGGCGACGCTCGGACTGCCGGACAGTCCGGGCGTCACGGCCTCGGTCGCAGCCAACACGCTCACCGTCGCTTACAACGACGCGGCGTCGCTCGAAGAGGTCTTCGACGAACACGGCGCGGACATCGCGGCCGTCATCGTCGAGCCCGTTGTCGGCAACATGGGCTGCGTCCCGCCGCGCGAGGGTTACCTGCAAGCCCTGCGCGACATCACGCAGAAGCACGGCGCGCTGCTCATCCTAGACGAGGTGATGACCGGCTTCCGCCTCGCGCGCGGAGGCGCGCAGGAGCTTTACAACGTCACGCCCGACCTCACCACGCTCGGCAAGATCATCGGCGGCGGCCTGCCCGTCGGCGCCTACGGCGGCCGCCGCGACCTGATGGAACAGGTAGCGCCCGCGGGCCCGGTCTATCAGGCGGGCACGCTCTCGGGAAACCCTCTGGCGATGACTGCGGGCTTGGCCGTGCTCCGACGCCTGCGCGACCGTTCCGTTTACGAGAGACTTGAAGAGGCGGGCCACCGTCTGACCGAGGCCATGTCGGAGGCGGCGCGCGAGGCGGGCGTCGAGACGTTCACGAACCGCGTCGGCTCGATGTTCACGACCTTCTTCAACGGCTCGGAAGTCTACGACTGGCCCACGGCGGCGAAGTCCGACCGCGAGCGCTACGGCAAGTTCTTCCACGCGATGCTCGAAGAGGGCGTCTACCTCGCGCCCTCGCAATTCGAGGCCGCCTTCATCGGCACCGCACACACCAACGACCTCCTCGACCGCACGGCCTCGGCCGCGCGCAAAGTTTTCCGCACGCTCTAACCAAGTGGTTTCGGTCAACGAAGATTTTGCCCGCAGGATAGTTGCGCTCCACGGCGAGGCCGGGCGGGTGTGGCTCGAAGGGCTGGCTGAACTCGTCGAACACTGTGCCCGGCGTTGGGAGTTGAAGGTCGGCCCGCCGTTCGGGCCGCTCTCATACAACTACGCTGCGCCCGCGGAAGGACCGAGGGGCGAGCGGTTCGTCCTGAAGTTGGGCGTGCCCACGCACGGGCTGCTCAGCGAGATCGGGGTGCTGCTCTCGTTCGACGGGTGTGGAGCCGCGCGGCTCTTCGATTCGGACGCCGCGCGGGGCGCGCTGCTGTTGGAGAGGTTGGAGCCCGGGACGCCGCTGACGGCCCTCTGCGAAGAGGACGACGGCGCGGCGACCATCGCCGCCGCGGTCGTCATGCGGAGGCTCCGACGCGCGGGAATGCATCAAACGCAACGCATCCCGACGGCCGCCGACTGGGGGCAAGGCTTCGCGAAGTGTCGCAAGCACTTCGGCGGCGGCACCGGCCCCTTCCCGCGTAAGCTGTTCGAGGAATCAGAGTCCCTGTACGCGGAACTCCTCTCAACGTCCGCGCCGCCGATACTCCTGCACGGCGACCTCCACCACGGAAACATCCTCGCCGCCGCGCGCGCGCCCTGGCTCGCCATCGACCCGCAGGGCATCGTCGCCGAGCCCGCCTACGAGGTCGGCGCACTGCTCCGCAACCCCTTTCCCCAACTCCTGCGCTGGTCCGACCCCGTCCGCGTGACCGAAAGACGCATCGCACAACTCTCGGACGAACTCGGCTACGAACGCGCGCGCGTCCGCGGCTGGGGGCTCGCGCAGGCCATGCTCTCCTCCTGGTGGTCGATTGAAGACGAGGGTGTGCTGGGCGAGTACGGCTACGTCGCCGCGGAGATTCTCGCCGCCACGAAACTTTAATTTGAAATTGTTAGGGCTCGGGCGAGAGTGGGAGGTCGATGG
>CAXTSK010000348.1:0-5953 GCA_964246655.1 uncultured Pyrinomonadaceae bacterium | reverse complement strand
TACTTCGCCCACCAACACGCGGCCGCCGGGCCTGACCAACCCCCCCGGCGCGCCGGCCTCACTGCCTTGCCCTTCGCTACTTGATTAGTGCGCGGACGCCCGCGAGCACGAGGTAGATGACGGCCAGCGTGACGGCCACCTTGATGAGCAGGACGGCCAGCTTGACGGCGGCCACGAAGGCGATGCCCGCCGCGGCGAAGACGAGCGGGACGACGACCACGACGACGAACAGGCCGAGGAGGATGATTCCGACGATGCGGATAATATCTTTCGCTTCTTTCATAAGTTCACCTCTAACACCCGCCGCGGTTTGGTTTGATTGCGGGACAACTGCCGGCGGCTTCTCCGACTCCCTATACGAGCGTGGGCGGGGGCGCGTTCCGTCCAAGATTTTACACCTTTCGTCAAATCCGTGTCTCACATTTTTGTCACCGCGACCGCGCCTCGGCCCCGCCCGTTTGTGCTAAGCTTTCCGCAGTTCTCCCGAGTTCACCGAACAATATTCGCCAGTCGAGACGGAGTGTGTGAGCCATGCCGAGCCGCGCGGGTGAGAGCCTCTTCGCAGACGAACCGGAGGCGGAAACGCCGCCGGACCCGGCCGCGCCTCTGGCCGAGCGCGTGCGGCCGCGCACGCTCGAAGAGTTCGTCGGGCAGCGGCACCTCGTCGGCGAGGGGCGCGTGCTGCGACGCGTGATCGAGGGCGGAGGGCTCCTGCCTTCTTTGATTCTGTGGGGCGGCCCCGGCACGGGCAAGACGACGCTGGCGCGTCTGCTGGCGAGCCGGAGCGGCGCGCGCTTCGTGGCGCTCTCGGCCGTCTTCTCGGGCGTCAAGGAGGTGCGCGCGGCCATCGCGGAGGCGCGCGAGGAGAGGAAGCGCGGGCGGCGTACGACGCTCTTCATCGACGAGATACACCGCTTCAACAAGGCGCAGCAGGACGCTTTGCTGCCCGCGGTCGAGGACGGCACGGTCACGCTCATCGGCGCGACGACGGAGAACCCTTCGTTCGAGGTCATCGGCGCGCTGCTCTCGCGCAGCCGCGTGCTCACGCTCGAACCCCTGGGCGAGGAGGACGTGGTCGCGCTCCTGCGCCGCGCGCTCGGAGACGAGGAGCGCGGGCTCGGCGGGCTCAAGCCGAACCTCTCCGACGAACTGCTCGCGCGCATCGCGAAGGCTGCGGGCGGCGACGCGCGCGTCGCGCTCACGGCTTTGGAGTCGGCGGTCGAGGCGACCGAGCCGGACAAGAAGGGCACGCGCGTCGTCAAAGAGGAGACGGTCGTCGAGGCCCTGGGCCGCGCGCGCTACGCGTACGACAAGGGCGGCGAGGAGCACTACAACCTCGCCTCCGCGCTCATCAAGTCCCTGCGCAACTCGGACGTGAACGCGGGGCTCTACTGGCTCGCGCGGCTCATCGAGGGCGGCGCCGACCCGGTCTTCATCGCGCGCCGCCTCTGCATCCTCGCCTCCGAGGACGTGGGGCTCGCAGACCCGCAGGCGATGGTGCAGGCGGCCGCGGCGGCGCAGATCACGCAGCTCATCGGGCTGCCCGAGGCGCTCTACCCGCTCTCGCAGGCGACCGTCTATCTCGCGCGCGCGCCCAAGTCGAACGCCATCAAGCGCGCCTACATGGCCGCGGCCGAGGACGCGTCGGAGACTGCGCGCGAGCCCGTGCCGCTCCACCTGCGCAACGCCGTTACGCCCCTGATGAAGCGGCAGGGCTACGGCAAGGGCTACCGCTACGCGCACGACGACCCCGCGGCCAGCCGCGAGATGACCTGCCTGCCCGAGGGCTTGCAGGGGAGAAAGTATTGGGAGGGAGAAGGAAACGATGAATGATGAGTGATGAATGATGAATGGAAAGCTGCTTGTCTTTAACTCATCATTCATCACTCATCATTCATCATTACAATCATGAGGAAGTCGGACAAGGAGTTAGCGTTTCTGCACGACCTGTACGTGGCGACCGATTGGGGCGAGCGGTTCGCGGAGCTGGTGGACGAGCACGTCAAGTTGCCGAAGGAGGGACGCGCTCTCTACGTCGGGGCGGGGACGGGCAGGCACGCGCTGGCGCTGGCGGCGCGGGGCGGCGCGGCTTTGGAGCTGGTCGGCGTCGAGGAGAGCGAGGGGCAGGTGGAGCTTGCGCGCGCGAAGGCCGCGTCGGTCGAGGACGTGGGCGTCGATTTCCGCCACGCGCAGCTCGAAGACCTCGCGTTCGAGGACGAGCAGTTCGACCTCGTCGTCGGCGACGCCTCGCTCGTCGCGCCGGAGCGTCTGCCCGAGGTGCTGGCCGAGATGGTGCGCGTGGCCGCGCCGGGCGCGTCCGTCTCTTTGAGCATCGCGTCGTCTTCGAGCTTCGGCGAGTTCTTCTCGGTCTTCTGGGAGGCGCTGGTGAACGCGGGCTACGCGGAGCAGGCCGAAGGCGTCGCCTCGCTCATCGCGGAGCTTCCGACCGTCTCGGACGTTGAGGCGCTGGCGCGGCGTGAGGCGCTCGAAGAGGTCGAGTCGTGGACGACGATTGAGGAGTTCGACTTCGCCTCGGGGCGCGAATTCCTCGAAGCGCCGCTCGTCGAGAACTTCTTACTCGACCGCTGGCTCGACCTGCTGCCCGACGACGAGGGACGCGCGAGCGTTCTCGATGAGGTTGCCCGCATCATCGACGACGACCGGCACGAGATCGACTTCTCGCTCACAATCAAGGCGACCATCGTCATTGGGAAGAAAGCGGGTTAATTAAGAGTTAACCACAGAGACACAGAGGCACAGCTTTGAAGAGATATTTCTCCAAGCTGTGCCTCTGTGTCTCTGTGGTTAAATTTTAGCTCGACTTGCTGTACTTGTCGGCGGAGGCCAGCTCTTCGTCGCGGGCGCGTTCGGAGTCGCGGAGCTGTTCGCGGCGCTTCTCGGCCAGCTCGTGCTCGTCCTCCTTGCTGCCGCCCTCGGAGATGCCCTTCTTGAATTCGTTGATGCTCTTGCCCATGCCGCGCGCGAGCTGCGGCAGGCGCGAGCTGCCGAAGAGCAGGAGGACGACGAAGAGGACGACGAGTATTTCCCAGCCGCTGAAGTTCATTTGATAAGCTCCTTGAAGAGTGCCGACCCTTCGGTCGCATTCATTATAGCCCTTAAGCGGCCAAGCCCTAACCCTCGACGCCGCCCGACTCGTAGAAGAGGTACTTACGCCAAGTCTCGTCCGCGCGCCCGATGAAACGCATGATCTGGCGGTTGACGTGCAGCGAGAAGGCGCGCGGCCGCCGGATGAGGTGCATTCGCGCCTCCTCGGGCGTCCGGCTCCCCTTCTGGTGATTGCAGCGCTTGCAGCACGCGACCAGATTATCCCACGTACTCTCGCCCCCGCGCGAGCGCGGGAAGACGTGGTCGAGCGTCAACTCCGAAGGCGAGAACTGACGGCCGCAGTACTGGCAGGTCGAGTGGTCGCGCAGCAAAATGTTCTTGCGCGAGAGCGAGCGGCTCTTGTAAGGGATGTGGATGTATTCGACCAGCCTGATGACCGAGGGGGCGTGCATCGTGATGCGCGCCGAGTGGAGCATGTGGCCGTTGTGCTCCTCCATCCGGGCAATGCCCTTGAAGATCATCACGACGGCGCGGCGCTCGGTGCAGACGTTCACCGGCTCGAAAGAGGCGTTCAGGACTAAAACACGTCCAGTCATCTTGAATCGAGATATTACGTGACGGGGAGAAGCGGTGACAAGTGACAATTTGGTGAATAGTGAATGGTGAATAGTAAATGGTTTTATCTATTCACCATTTACCATTCACGACTTACCGCCTTTAAATCTGTCCGTCGCGCCGACCAGCTCGTGGATGATGCCGGGCTCGGTGACGGAGTGGCCGGCGTCGGGGACGACGCGGAAGTCGGCCTCGGGCCACGCGCGGTGCAAGTCCCAGGCGCTCTTGATGGGGCAGACCACGTCGTAGCGCCCCTGGACGATGACGGCCGGGATGTGTCGTATCTTGCCGACGTTCTCGATGAGGTAGTTGTCGGTCGGGAAGAAGGCGTTGTTCATGAAGTAGTGACATTCGATGCGCGCGAAGGCGAGCGCGAACTGCGGGTCGGCGAACTTCTCAATGGAGGCGTAGTCGAATAGGAGCTTCGAAGTGCTCCCCTCCCACACGCTCCACGCGCGCGCCGCCTCCAGGCGCACCGCCTCGTCCTCGCTCGTCAGCCGCCGGTAGTACGCGCTGACGAAGTCGCCGCGCTCCTCCTCGGGGATAACGTTCCGATACTCCTCCCACACGTCCGGAAAAATCCAGCTCGCGCCCTGCTCCTCCTGATAGAACCAGCGTATCTCCTCCGGCCGGCAGAGGAAGATGCCGCGCAGGGTCAGCGAGCGTACGCGCGCGGGGTGCGTCTCGGCGTAGGCGAGCGCGAGCGTGCTCCCCCACGAGCCGCCGAAGACGTGCCAGCTCTCCAGGCCGAGGTGCGTGCGCAGCGTCTCGATGTCTTCGACCAAATCCCAGGTCGTGTTCCCTTCCAGCTCCGCGTGCGGCGTGCTCTGCCCCGAGCCGCGCTGATCAAAGAGGACGACGCGGTAGGCCGCCGGGTCGAAATAGCGCCGGTAGTCGGCGACGATGCCGCCGCCCGGTCCACCGTGCAGGAAGACGACGGGCTGACCCTCGGGGTTGCCGCACTGCTCGTAGTAGACGTTGTGGATGGGCGAGACCTGAAGCCGCCCGCTGTCGTAGGGCTCGATGGGGGGATAGAGTTCTCTCATGCCGGCCATCATACAAAGATTGCGGGTCGCAGGCCAGAAGGGCGAGGCTATGGAATGATGGTTGCGGCGGGGAAACAGTACGTTAGCTATCGGGGAGATTCATTCTTGACAAGCCGTGCGCTTCGCGTAGAATATCCGCCTTCGAACAAGGGTTTCGTCTTCCGAGAACTCCCGCGCGCTCGCCTTCGCTTCGTCCCGCGAGCGCCTCCACCGCCCTATACATCCACGACCTCACCAAAGGTCTGGAGGAGACAACATGAGAAACCGAAGAATAACAGCCGTCGGGCTCGTCCTAGTTCTGTCGCTGGCCTCGATGTCGTTCAAGTGCAGCAACGGCCAGACGACCCAGCCGGAGCCGCTGCGGAACGCAGCCGTCGCCGCCGACACCATCGCGGGGTCGATCAGGGAGTTGAGAACTGCCAAGAACCAGTTGGCAGACCAGAAGAAGATCACCAAGGACGAGAACAAGAAGCTCACGACGCTGCTGCTCAGGATCAACACCGCCGACAAGGCGCTCGTCAGCAGGCTCAAGTCCATGACCGCCATGCCCGACGCCACGGGGAAGCAGCAGCTCGCGGCGCTGGTCAACGAGCTGACCGCGGCGGTTGACGACGCGAACACGAACGGGGTGCTCGGCATACAGAATGAGGAGGCGCGCACCAGGTTGACGACTGTCATCGGCGCCATCAGGGCTTCCCTGATAATCATCTCTTCCGTCATCGGGTAAGGGGCGCGAAGCAGCCTCGCCCTTTGCTGCCCGGGCCACCTCGTCAAAGAACACCTTCAGAGGTTACATCATGAGCATTCAGGACACCATTAAACTGGTCACACAACTCCTACCCGTCGCCGCGTCCTTCGTGCCCGGCGGCGGTGAGGCCCAAATCTTCGCCAAGCTGGCGGCCAATCTCCTCGCCTACATCCAGGAGCAGAGCGGCATGACGACGGCGGAAATCCTCAACCGCGCCGGGTCAACGCTCGACCAGAACGAGGTCGATCTGCTGGCCGACCTCGCAAGCCTGGAAGACACGGACGACTCGGGCGGCAGCGGCGGTACGGGCAGCGGCGGCACCGGCACCGGCGGCGGCAATCCCTGAGCCCCGCGTGTGATCGCCGGTCAAGTCCGTAGTCACACGGCACGCGCGGCCGTGAGCACGTAGACTTCTAGCGCGCCCGCGGCCTTGAGGGCGGCGGCGCAGGCCGAGGCGGTCGCACCCGTGGTGAAAACG
>CAXTSK010000347.1:0-5955 GCA_964246655.1 uncultured Pyrinomonadaceae bacterium | reverse complement strand
CGTGGCCTGCCCCAAAGTTTCACTCGTTCTCAGAAGGAACGCCCGTTAGGTGAGTCGGATATTAACCCCTGCGGCGACCCCTTTGGTTGCAGTTTTATTGCGAGGCCGAGACGTTTCGCGTGCGGACAAAAAATGCCGCGACGTGTGTGAGTCGTCGCGGCAGTCTCAGAAACTTTTCGATTAATACACCCGGCAAGGCTCGAACTTGCGACCTTCTGATTCGAAGTCAGACGCTCTATCCAACTGAGCTACGGGTGCGTGACGGCGGCGCGCCGGTGCGAGGATAGCACAGGCGCGCCGGTGTGTTTAGTGTGACGGCTGCGCGGGCGCGGCAGTCGTCGTGCGGCCGTGGAACTCGCGGCGGATGTAGCGGACGAGGTTGTCGATACGCTGCTGGTCGAGGCGTTTCTTGAAGGGCGGCATCTCGTCGCCGCCTTCGGCGATCTGTTTGGCGAGGTGCGAGTCGGGGTCTTTGAGGCCGTGCTCGCGCAGGCTCGGCACCTTCATCGTATGTCCCGGCTCGTCTTCGAACGGGCCGCCGGTGCCGTCGGCCTTGTGGCACTTGATGCAGAACTGCGAGTAGTCGGCGGCGGCCGAGGCCAACTCGTCGGGCGTCGCAGAGGGCGCGGGCGTGCTCGCGGCGGTCGTGGCTGTAGGTCGGGCGCCCGTGTTGGAGTTCTGCGCGGTCTGCGTGCTGTTGCAGGCGGCGGCGAAGGGGAGGGCGGCGAAGAGGGCGAGTGCGATCTTATGAAATTTCATGCGCTCGAAGGATGCGGCTTGAAGACCGTTCGGGTCGTCCGTCGGGTTGAAAGAGCGGGGCGAGTATAACGTAAGGTCGCGTGAGTTTGAAGGAGCCCTCGGACGGGCTCGAAAACAACTCGGCGCGGGCGCGCGCGGCGGTTTGCAATCCTGCGCGGCGCGAAGCACAATACGTCTCGCCCGACGGTTACTCATACTCTCCCAAGGCGACGCACGCGCGTAGAGAGAGACAGTCCTTCAAACCCCTAAATGACATCTTGAGGAAGTAAGACCATGAGCACGGATCAAGAGCAGGCCGGCGCGGGCCGCCCGACGCTGCGGCTGGCTGACAAGGCCGAGCGCGGGGCGGAGCAGGGCGAGCCGCCAGAGAAAGCTCCGAAGATCGCCCGCCAGTTCGTCACCTTCACTTTCTACAAGGCGCGCCCCGAGTGGCGCATGCTCGACGCGCAGTCGAAGCTCGAAGCGAAGCGCGAGTTCGTCGAGGTCTTCGAGTCTTACCGCCGCACGCTGCTGATGCATTGCTACTCCATCGTCGGCCTGCGTTCGAACGTGGACTTCATGCTCTGGCGCATCGGCTACTCGCTCGACCCGTTCCAGGAGATGTCCGCGCGTTTGAACGGGACGGCGCTCGGCCGTTACATCGAAGTGTCGCAGTCGTTCCTCTCGATGACCAAGCGCTCGATGTACATCGACAAGGACAACCCCGAGCACGTCGAAGACCGTCTGCACATCGTGCCCGGTCAGTCGAAGTACCTCTTCGTCTACCCGTTCGTGAAGACGCGCGAGTGGTACGGGCTGCCCGTCGAGCAGCGGCAGGAGATGATGGACGAGCACATCCGCGTCGGCTCCAAGTACCGCTCGGTGAAGCTGCACACGACCTACTCCTTCGGCCTCGACGACCAGGAGTTCGTCGTCGCGTTCGAGACCGATCATCCCTCGGACTTCCTCGACCTCGTGCAGGAGTTGCGCGAGTCGAAGGCGAGCCGCTACACGCTCCGCGACACGCCGATGTTCACCTGCCGCCAGCTCCAGCTCGCCGAGTGCCTGGACGAGCTTGGGTAAGGTTTTCATCAAGAACAGTCGGGAAGGGGAGCCGCCGTGCTCCCCTTTTTTATTTCCATCCCTACATTTGAAATTCTATTGTCCCTCCTGCGATTATCGCCTCATGCCGCACGTCGAAGTTGTTAAGCGTCTTCTTGCACTGTTCACGGCCGCCGTCATCTGCACATTGACTCCGCAACGCTCTGCTTTCGCGCAGGTCAACCCGCAGCAGAACGCCGCGCGGCGCTTCGAGTATTTGTGGTACGAGGCGGAGAATATGGGCGGGCTCTCGCTGGACGCGCGCAACGAGCCGCGCCTGAGTCCCGTGTGGCAGAACCTTTCGCGCGAGAAGGCGCCGGGGTGGGGCATCAACGGGCCGGGCGTCTCGGCCGAGTGGTCGCAGGGCGGCGAGAGCGAGTGGAACTCGGTCGCGGCCTCGCCCGACGAGACGCGCGCCACGCTCTTTCAGGAGATCGAAATCCCGCGCGACGGCGAGTACCGCGTCTGGGCGCGCTACGCCGACTGGGCGCGCAGGGACGAGAGCTTCACCGTCCGACTCACGCAGCAGGGCCGCGAGGTCTTCCGTCACGAATACGGCGCGCGCGATGTCATCGACCCACACGACGAGGTGAGCATGTACTGGGGCTGGGCCTTCGCCTGGGACGGCTCGCAGGCCACATCGCTGAAGAAAGGCCCGGCGCGCCTCACCGTCGAGATTAAGAAGGCGGCCGCGGCGCACCGGCAGGTCGATTGCGTGCTCGTCACGAACGATCTCAACTACCAACCCGAAGGCCGGCGCAAGCCGCCCTTCCACGCGCAGAGAGTCTTAAGCGAATGGGCGACGAAGCGGACGCCGCTCGCGCCTCTGCTCGACAGGCCCGCGACCGTCGAAGCGACGCCCGCGCTCTGGCGCCGACCGGCGCTCGCGGGCCGCGACTTCCTCATGCCCTGGAACATCTCGGAGGCGTTCTGGGACTTGTACGCGAAGCCGGCGCCCGAGCGCCCGCTCTACCCCTTCAACACGGAGCTGCCCGAAGCCTTCGTCGAGAAGTACAAGGGCGCACGCGACGTGCCAATCTTCGACTCGCCGCTCGTCGTGCCCGTCGTCTACATCAACTACATCCCTAAGCACCTCAAGGAGGGGAGCGCCTTCCTCGACTTCGTCCGGCGGACGCGCGCGCCCTTCGCCATCAACATCAACTACGGCTCGGCCGACTTCTCGGAGACGGACGGGCCTTCGGCGCTCAAGCTCCTCGAAGGCGAGCTGCGCGGACAGTTCCTCGGCTGGATTTCGGGCGAGAGCATCGGCCACGTCTATCAATCGATGGCTTCGCGTCTCACGCTCACGCCCGACATGTCCCGCCGCGCGATGCTCGAAGCCTACCGCGCGGGCTACACGCGCGCGCTCGAAGAGAAGTGGTCGGCCACGTTCCACGCGCCTTCGGGCGCGCAGTGGGACAAGCTCATCCCCGCGCAGGCGACCTCGACCACGGCCTTCGCGCACGCGCTCTTCAACTGGGGCGTGCGCACGCTCGGCATCGAGACCGCGGCGGTGCAGCCCGTCACGGCCATGCGTATCGCGTTCGTCCGCGGCGCCGCGCGACAGTACGGCGGCAACTTCCTCTACTACCACGCGCCCAACTTCGGAGACACCGCGACGACGTTTACCAAACAACAGAACTTCGCCGGCCCCGACCAGTTCTTCCACTCGCGTTACGGCCCTTCGATGGGGCCTTCGCTCTCCTGGTACAGGAAGAATTATTACCTCTACTACATGTCGGGCGCGTCGGCCGTCTATCTCGAACAGGGCTTCGACCAGTTCTTCAAGCCCGGCCCCGGCGAGCACCCGTTCCAGCTCAACCCGCTCGGGCGCATCAGCGACGAGTTCGTGCGCTTCGCGCAGGGGCACACAGACCGCGGCACGCCTTACACCCCTATCGCCTTCCTCCTCGACCCCGCGCACGGCTGGGACATGACCGACTACCCGCAACTACCATTGGGCGTCTCTCCGGTTAATCGCTCAGACCGCGCGCTGCGTGAACTCTTCCTCGCCGCGTATCATCCCGCGGCGCTTGACGAGGGCGAGCCCGCGACGGCCGACCGTCAGACCTTCACCAACTCGCTCTTCGGCGACATCTTCGACGTGCTCGTCGCCGACGAGAAGAAGGCCGACGCGGTTGACGCATACCGCGCGCTCGTCGTCGGCGGTCGCGTCGAATGGACGCCCGCGTGGGCCGCGCATTTGAAGGCTTACGCGGAGAAGGGAGGCACAATCGTCCTCAACGCCGCGCAGGCCAAAGGTCTCCCGGCCGATTTGCTCGGCGTCCGCACGACCGGCACGACGGCCGAGGCCGACGACGCGACTTGCCTCGCGCCGGGCGAGCCCAAGACCGATCTGGCCGGTCAGGTTTACAGCTACGAACGCGTCGAGCCGCGCGGCGCGGAGGTTCTGCTGAAGACGCCTTCCGGCGACCCTCTCGTCACCGTCAACCGCGTCGGCCGCGGCCGCGTCGTCTACTGCGCCGTCCCCGACCTGCTCGGCTTAGATGAAAGGCTCGTCCCCGCGGCGGCGCACCTGCTCGCGCACCTCGCCGCCGACGCGACGCCCGTCCGCGTGCGCGGCGAGGTCGAGTACCTCGTCAACCGCAACGCGCGCGGCTGGGTCGTCACGCTCTTCAACAACCGCGGCGTCTACAAGCCGCAGCAGGGGATGGCACAGGTCAACCGCGCGGAGTCGGTCGAGGTCACGCTCGAAGCGAACGGCGTTCCATTTAAACGCGCCAACGAATGGACGACGGACGCGGAGCTGAAGGTCAACGGCAACGTCGTCAGCCTTACTATCCCGCCCGGCGGCGTGCGCATTGTCGAGCTTTTGCCGTAGATTGCATTAGCTCCGAAACTTCTTTTAGGATGGCACGTCCAACGGACGGCAATTCGACGTTTCAAGGGGGAGCGCATGAAGGTCGCGAGGCACTACCTCGTCAGCGGCGAGGTGCAGGGCGTGGGGTTCCGCTACTTCGCGCAGCGCATCGCCGCACGCCACCAGGTCGTCGGCTACGTCCGCAACCTCGACGACGGCCGCGTCGAAGTCCTCGCCGAGGGCACGCCCGAAGGCGTCGAGGGCTTCAAACACGACCTCGCCGCAGGCCCCCAGCACGCCCGCGTCGAACAGGTCGAAGAGGTCTCCGTCGAACCGACCGGGCGCTATCCGACTTTCCGAATCGAAAGGTGAAAATGCAGTAGGCAGATGGCAGATGGCAGTAGGCAGTCGGTTGAGGGTTAATGTGCCTTGACCATTATTTCGAAACTGCTTCAACTGCCATCTGCCATCTGCCATCTGCCTACTGCCTACTGACTCATGGATCAACTCAAATCACTCATCCGCGAGGTGCCGGACTTCCCGAAGCCGGGCATCAACTTCTACGACATCACGACGCTCTTGAAGCACCCCGAAGGCTTCCGCCAGGTCATCGACGCGCTCTCTTCGGAGTTCAAGGGGCAGCAGGTCGATACCGTCATCGGCATCGAGGCGCGCGGCTTCATCTTCGCGCCAGCGATGGCCTACCAGCTCGGCGCCGGCTTCGTCCCCGCGCGTAAGCCCGGCAAGCTCCCGTCGGAATGCGCGACCGTCTCTTACGACCTGGAGTACGGACAGGACGCGCTCCAGATGCACCGCGACGCCGTCGGCTCGGGCCACCGCGTCGTCATCGCCGACGACCTGCTCGCCACCGGCGGCACGGCCGCGGCCGTCGTCCGCCTCGTCGAAGAACTCGGCGGCACCGTGGTCGGCCTCGCCTTCGTCGTCGAACTCGAATTCCTCCCCGGCCGCGAGAGGCTCAAAGGCCACGACGTGCGCTCGCTCCTCAAGTACCAGTCCTGAAGGCAAACTGGACGGTGCCGGAGTTCATCTGTTACTTTCTCCGGCAGTCCGCTCCCGTAGCTCAGTGGATAGAGCACTCGCCTCCTAAGCGAGGGGTCGCAAGTTCAAGTCTTGCCGGGAGCATTCAACCCATCAACCACTTACGGCGGCCCGCCCGGGTCGCCGTTTTTGCTTCGGGGCATAGATGGGGCAGGGAATTCATTTCTTGATAGAAACGACCCTAAGTACAGGACAAAAGTTTGATAACCCTCCGCAGGGCAACACGTTCAGCTTTG
>CAXTSK010000346.1:3045-5956 GCA_964246655.1 uncultured Pyrinomonadaceae bacterium | reverse complement strand
GGGCAGTTGGGGATGCGAGGATTGCGCGCGGACCGTGCGCGCGGCGGGCGCCCACCGCGACCGCGCGCGCCGCAAGGTCGTGCTCGACGCGGGCGCCATTGCGCTCTCGAAGGATCGAGGCCCCGTCGAGTTCGACACCTCCTGCGGCTACGGCCGCGTACTCGACCTCGAAGGCGCGGAGACGGGACTGCGCGTCGGCGCGCTCTCGCAGGAGCACGGCGAAGTTCAGGTAGAGGACGACCGACTGCTCGATGCGCTCCCGGTCGGCGCGCGCGTCCGCGTGCTCGCCAACCACTCGTGCCTCTCCGCCGCGCAGCACACGCATTACCACGTGCTCGAAGGCTCGCGCGTGGTTGACCGCTGGGAGATACATCAAGGCTGGTGAGCTTGACGATGCCGGGGACTAACTTTCTAAACCTCGCAGCTTTCCACGACGACGAGGAGCTGAACGTCGTCATCGAGACGCCGAAGGGGAGCCGCAACAAGTACAACTACGACGAGAAGCTCGGGCTCTTCAAACTGGGCGGCGTGCTGACTTCGGGGGCGTCGTTCCCTTTCGACTTCGGCTTCGTGCCTTCGACGGTGGGGGGCGAGGGCCACCCGCTCGACGGGCGGGTGCTGATGGCCTAGCCGGCCTACGCGGGCTGCCTCGCCCGCCCGCGGCTCGTCGGCGTCATCGAGGCCGAGCAGACCGAGCGCGACGGCGAGACGACGCGCAACGACCGCCTCATCGGCGTCGCCGCCGACTCGCGCCTGCACACGCGCGTCCGCACGCTCAAATCTTTAGGCACAACCCTCCTCGAAGAGATCGAGCACTTCTTCGTCTCCTACAACCAGGTCAAGGGTAAGGAGTTCAAACCCCTCACACGCTCCGGCCCCGAGCGCGCGCGCGAGTTGGTCGAGGAAGGGATGAAGCGTTTCCGACAGAAGAAGAGGAAGAAGCGGGCGGCATCGAAATAGACACAGAGGCACAGCTTGAAGTTATAAAGCAACAAGCTGTGCCTCCGTGTCTCTTGTGTTAAAGATGAGAACCGCGACTCACTTCATCGGGTACAAGTAGCGAAGTATCGGCTCGACGCGCTGCGCCCAGGCGGCTTCGGTGTGCCGGGCACCGTGGGCCTCGTGGTAGTGGAGGTCGCGGTCGAGATGCCAGCCCTTGGCGAGCAGCGCGTCGCGCAGGAGGCGCGCATCGTCGATGGCGCGCGCGCCCTCCTCCGTCCCCATGTCGAGCCAGATGCGCGCGCGCGTCTTTGGCTGAAGCGCCGCCACGTCGCCGAGGATGTGCCGGCCGTCCCACCAGACCGAAGGCGAGACGACAGCCAGCTTGCCGAAGACATCAGGATGGCGCAGGCCGAGGTACGCCGTCACCAGGCCGCCAAGACTCGACCCGCCGAGCCCCGTGTCGCCCGCGAGCGTGCGGTAGTGCGAGTCGATGAACGGCTTCAACTCCTCGACAATCAGGCGCCCGTAGAGGTCTGCCTTCCCTCCGACCTTGAGCCGCGGGCAGGCGCTCGGCGTGTACTCTTCGACGCGCTGGCGCCCCGTGTTGTAGATGCCGACGACGATGACGGGCTCGATGGCCTGCTCGCGGATGAGCGCGCCCGCCGTCTGCCCGACGCGCCAATCCTGCCCGGGGATGTACGCGGTCGCGCCGTCGAAAAGGTTCTGCCCGTCATGCAGGTAGAGCACGGGGTAGCGCCGCGTCGCCTCCGCGTTGTAGTCGGGCGGCAGGTAGACGAGCACGTCGCGCGCAGCCGGCAGGAACTTCGAGCGGAACCGGGGGTGTTTGCGGAAGTCGCCCTCCGGCAGCGGCACAACGCAATGGGGCGGCGTCGTCTGGGTGGTGACGTGCATGCGGCGTTATTCGGGTTGAAACGGATTCTCTGCGGAAGGATGGCGCCGGCCTGTCGCGGCCGCACGCGCAAACGACACCTTCCACTTCTACGCGACACAGCGCCCCGCGTCAACTGAAAAATTTGCGGGGCAGGTTTTGAGAAAAAAGTTAATCACAGAGGCACAGAGACACAGCGTCAGAACACGGCTTCAGGTCTTAAGCTGTGCCTCTGTGGTTAAAAGCTTACGGCAACGCTCAAGACCCGCCGGCTTTCAAACGACGCCTGTGCTCGGCGAGCATGTTGCAGAAGAGGGCGCCCTGCGAGACGGCGTCGTCGAGCGCCTTGTGCGTGTAGGGCAGGTCGTCGAACCAGTCGCGCGGCATGTTGCGTTTGACGGTGCTGAGGAAGTCGCGACCCGTTAAAGCCATCGCGAAGGTCTTGATGTCGAGGGCGTGCCAGCCGAAGGGGTTCTCGCCCGCGAAGCGGTTCAGATACCAGCAGACGAACATGAAGTCGAAGGCCGCCGGGTAGGCGACGAAGACCGGCTCGCCCGGCAGAGACTTCAGCCATTCGAGGTAGCGCCGCATCGCCTCCTCGGGCGACTGCACGTCCCGGCGGCACGCGGCCCAAGCCTCGGGCTGCGTCTTCCACCACTTCATCGTGTCGGGGTGCTGCGCGGCGCCGGGCAGCGTCTCAAGGTTCGCGGTGAAGCCGCCGTGGAGCGTCTTGTCCGGCAGGTAGGCCGCCGACCCGATGCTCAGCATCGAGTAGACGCCGGGGATCGGCCCGTCCGTCTCCACGTCCGTGCTGACGTAAATTTCCAAAACGGTTCCCTCCTCTGGCTCGCATGTCGGCCGTCACCGCGTGCGCGCGGCTGCGGTCGTTGCCGCCCCACGGGGCGGCGTGCTAAAAGGTCAAACATGATGAAGTACGGAGTGCGACGCCTCGGCAGCATACTACTTTTCACCGCGCTCGCGGCACAACCGGCCGCGTGGGCGCAGGCGCCCGCGCCCCGCGTTCCCGCCGTCGACGCGAAGGGCCACGCCGGCACGCGCGAAACCCATTTGGGCTCGCGC
>CAXTSK010000346.1:0-2972 GCA_964246655.1 uncultured Pyrinomonadaceae bacterium | reverse complement strand
ATACGGAACGGCCTCGCCGCATAAGCGGGCCGTCGCGCTCTCGCTTGAGATGTTCGAGCGCGACGTGCAGACGGTTCTGGACGAATACCTCGCGGGGCTCATCACGGAGAGGCACTTTCTTTTGAGCAGCCGGCCATGGAGGAACTACGAGACGGACTACAGGCCGCTCGTCGAGTACGCGCGTGAACATCACCTGCCGGTCATCGCGGCCAACGCGCCCGCGCGCTACGTCTCGCGCGTGTCGAGCCAGGGGCCGGACTCTCTGAAGTCGCTCCCGCAGGTCGCCGTTAAGTCCTGGCTGCCGCCGCTACCCTTCCCCGCGGCGTCAGAAGGCTACGCGGCGAAGTTCAACCGCTTCATGGGCGGCAGCGGTGCGGGCGCGCCCGCGCACGGCGGCCTCCACCTGCTCGAAGCGCAGACCTTGCGTGACGCCTCGATGGCCTACGCCATCTCGGAGTACCTGAAACGCGGCCGCGACCCTTTGGTCGTGCAGGTCAACGGCACCTTCCACAGCGAGGAACGCATGGGCGTCCCCGAGCAGCTCGCCCGCTACCGCTCCAAGGCGCGCGCCGTCGTCGTCACCATCGTCCCCGCCGACACCTTCCCCAACTTCGACGCCGCGACCCAAGGGCGCCTCGGCGACTTCGTCATCATCACCGACCCGACCATCAAAGGCTCTTAAAGGTACCGCTCGGTACTTGCCAGAAGACGATTCGGCAGGCAAAATAGCCGTTGCTTTTGTCGTCGCTATTCGCGACCGAGAGGCGGGTGTTGCCGGATTTAACCGATAGAGTTTAAGAAACAGACACAGACCGAAGTCGCAAGTTTCGCCGGGCATGAGTGCCCGCGCGTGGTTTCATCAGTCTTTGAACGGAGAAATGTAATGGCAACAGTCGTCGTCAACCAGGGCGAGTCCATCGAGAGCGCGCTGCGCCGCTTCAAGCGCAAGGTGATGTCCGAGGAGATCATCAAGGACGCGAAGAAGCACGCCTTCTTCATGTCCCGCGGCCAGAAGGCCAAGCTCAAGTCCGCCCTCGCCCGCAAGCGCAACAAGCGCAAGTCGCGCCCGATGCGCCCGCGCAGCTAAACGATACTACAGTTAAAAACAGCGCGGCCTGCGTCCTTCAAGACGCAGGCCGCGTTCCTTTTTGCTTCGATGAAGCCGGGTCAGAACCACCTGCGGTAGCGGGTGATTCTGACCTATAGGTTCTCGATCTCGACCGGCTCCACCTCGTCCGCGAGCGGGAAGCCGAAGACGCGGGAGTAGAAGTAGAGTTCGCCGTCGAGGGCGCGCTTGATGTTCTTGGCTTGGCGGAAGCCGTGCTGCTCGCCTTCGAAGGCGACGTAGGCGACGGGCAGCTTCTTCTTTCTCAAAGCCTCGACCATCAGCTCGGCCTGGTTCGGCGGCACGATCTTGTCTTCGAGCCCCTGGAAGAAGATGACCGGGCACGAGAGCCGGTCGGTGAAGTTGATGGACGAGCGCTCGTAGTAGAGGTCTTTGCGCTCGGGGTAGGGGCCGATGAGCCGTTCGAGGTAGCGTGACTCGAACTTGTGCGTGTCGCCGACGAAGACCGTGAGGTCGCCGATGCCGAAGTGGCTCGCGCCCGCGCGGAACGTGTCGCGGAAGGTGAGCGCGTTCAGGGTCGTGTAGCCGCCCGCGCTCCCGCCCGTGATGACGCAGCGCGCCGGGTCAACCTCGCCCTGCTCGATGAGGTACTTCGCGCCGTTGACGCAATCGTCCACGTCCACCAGTCCCCACTCGCCGTTGAGACGCTGCCGGTACTCGCGCCCGTAGCCGGTGCTCCCGCCGTAGTTCACGTCGAGCACGGCGATGCCGCGGCTCGTCCAGTACTGCGTCTCCATCCGCAACGTCGATGAAGCAGAGGAGGTCGGGCCGCCGTGGCACTTAACGAGGAGTGGCGGGTGCTCGCCCTCGGGCGCGGCGAAGTCTGGGTTGCGCGGCGGGTAGTAGAAGGCGTGCGCGGTGCGGCCGCCCTCGGTCGGGAACTCGACGGCGCGCGGCGTCGAGAAGTACGCGGGGTCTACGGCGGTCTCGCTGGCGCGGCGCAGCACGTTCGTCTCGCGCGTCTTCAAATCGAGTTCGACGAGGGCCGCGCGGACGGTCGGCGAGCCGGCGCGGAAGACCACGCGCGTCGAGTCGGCGCGGACGTACGCGATGTCCGTGTAGGGCAGCTCGACGCGCTCCAAAGACTTGCGGCGCGTGTCGAGCAGTCCGAGGCTCCAGTCGCCGCGCCGCGCGTACGCGCAGACGATAAGCTCGTCCGAGACGAAGGTGTAGGTGGACATGGCGAAGAGCCACTGCGGCAGCCCGAACTCGGCGTCCGTCTCGTAGACGGCCTCCGCCTCGCCGTCCTCGTTCAGCCGGTAGATGTTCCACCAGTTATTTCGGTCGGAGACGAAGTAGAGTTTCCCCGAAGGCGACCACTCCGGCTGGAAGATCGACTCCTCCGCCCCGCCCGCCACGCGGCGCGACTCGCCCAGCGTGCCGTCGTCGTTCAACTCGCCGACCCACAGCTCGCAGCCGTCCCAGGGCAGGTTCGGGTGGTTCCAGGTGAGCCACGCGAGCCGCGTCCCGTCCGGGCTCAAGCGCGGCGTCGAGTAGAAGTCGTTGCCCGAGACGATGACGCGCCCGCCGTCCTCGCCCCCCGCGCCCTCCGCGCCGAGCGCGACGATGGTGTTGACGGCCTCGCGGCCCTCTTCGGTGTGGTCTTCGCGCACTGCGTAGAGGCGGCCGCGCACGGCGCCCACGACGAAGTCGCTGTAGCGGAACTTGCTCTCGGGCGTGAGCGGGTGCGGCGCCGTCTCCGTCCGCTGGCGATAGACGCGCTGGTCTGCGAAGTTCGCGAAGTAGACCGCGCCGTCGCGGCCGGCGAAGTCGCCGCCGCCGTACTCGTGCACGCGCGGGCGCGCGTTGCAGCCCAGCGGCGTCACGTCCGCGGCGGTGCCGTCCG
>CAXTSK010000345.1:5639-5962 GCA_964246655.1 uncultured Pyrinomonadaceae bacterium | reverse complement strand
GCTCCGACCCGCGCGGCGACGTGCGCACCGTGCGCGGCCTGTTCGACGCCCTGGTCGAGGCCCGCAAAAAATGTGGCGAGCCGACCGAAGACCTCTCCTTCGCGCGCTTCCACCGGATGGTCGCCGAGAAGTCAGAGGCTTTGAAGAAGCGCGCCGGCTGCGAGCGCGTCCACTTCTCCGTCGCAGTCTGTGACGGCCGCGTCCAGTTCAAGGCGAAGGCGGAGAAGTAGAAAAAAAGTAAGCGGTAAGCAGTGAGGGGGGGGGGGGGGGAAATGGGCTAAGGGGTATGGGAGAAGCGGCCGCGAGGGAGCAACGCTCGGGTT
>CAXTSK010000345.1:1980-5629 GCA_964246655.1 uncultured Pyrinomonadaceae bacterium | reverse complement strand
CCCCCCCATACTACTCTCCAAAAACATCACTCCCCCCCCCCCCCCAACTGCTTACCGCCTGCTGCTTTCTTGAGTGCCTTGCTTCTGCATAGCGCTTGCCGGCTCGTTGCTAAGTCCGGAAGCGGTCAGTGGCCTTCAACGAAAGCTGAAGTGTTCAGTTGGGGAGGGTTACATCTTGATCACTTTCTCGGCCTGCGGCCCCTTCGGGCCCTGCGTGACCTCGAACTCGACCTCCTGCCCCTCTTCGAGGGTCTTGAAGCCGTCGCCCTGGATGGCGCTGTAGTGAACGAAGATGTCGGAAGAGCCGGGCTGCTCGATGAAGCCGTAGCCCTTCGCGTTGTTGAACCACTTGACCTTACCGGTAATTCTAGGCATAGCTGACGAATCCTCCTAACGATTCGGTGAAAAAGGGTCGGGCGGAAATCTCAAGGGCATCCGCTGTTCCCACAAGGTTGATCCACGAGCCGGCGCGCGCCCGCAACAAGACGCGCCCAAACACTCAAAAAAAATGCCCGCGACCGATGGCCCAAGGCTTTTGAAGCCTTTCGGACTCATCGTTCACGGACAGGGACAGAACCACTGCAACTTCATTACTAACACTTGCAAGTCTAACGGTTTGGGCGAGTTAAACCGCCCGCGGCGGGTTGACGACGGCGCATACTAAGCGAAACCGTACGCGCTGTCAACACAAAAATTCACGCCACCCAAAGGTTTACGCCCGCCGGGCGCTCAGAAAACTATCGCGCAGGCAGGTAGTGCAGAGGGCTGACGGGCAGTTCTCCGAGCCGCACCTCGTAGTGGAGATGTGGCCCCGTGGAGCGCCCCGTGGAGCCGACAAGCCCCAACTCCTCGCCACGCGTAAGCTCTTGTCCCACGCTGACCTCCACCTTCGAGAGGTGGCCGTAGCGCGTCGTCAGGCCATTGCCGTGGTCGATGACGACCGTCTGTCCGTAACCGCTCTTCCAACCGGCTTCGACGACCGTTCCATTGGCGGGCGCAAAAACCGGCGTGCCGCGCGGGGCGGCGATGTCCTGCCCGGGGTGGAACTCGGCGCCGCCGCCGCCGAACGGGTTGCCGCGGTAGCCGAAGCTGTCGGTCGATTCACCCTCGACCGGCCAGATCGACGGGACGCGCGCCTTCTCCTTGAGCGCCGCCTCATAGACCTGCAAGTCCATCTCCAAGCGCGCGGCGCGAAGTTCCAAAAGCTCGACCGAGGCGGCGTCGAGCGCGGGGCCGCCCGCGCCGTGCGGGCTCGTGCCCTCCTCCTGTTGCTGTTGCTCCTGTTCCTGTCCCTCGGCGGGGACGCCGGACATCTCGGAAAGGCGGCGGGAGGCGTCTTCGATGGCGTCCACGCGATTTTCGAGCTTGCGGAGCTGTTGGCGTTGGCGCTCGTTCTCGATGCGGAGGCGGTTGTTCTCCTCCTCAATGCGCAGGTGTAGAGCCTGCTGCGTCAGGCCGTAGACGCCGTAGGCGGCCGCGCAGAAAAGGCAGGCGACGACGACGGCCGAGACCTTGACCCAGCGCTTGTGGATAGTGACGCGGCGGGCGTAGGAACGTGAACGCGAGGTAGTAGAAACGATGAAAGCGTAAAAACGCTCGTCTCTGTTCATCGGAGTGTGCTCCTTGGGCGCCCCGTCCGCGAGCCCCACTTTGGGGGAGCAGGCACACGGATGAGCGCGAAAGGCACTGTCTGCCGAAAGAAGGCGACGAGTGCGAAAGCTATTTAATTACCGGGTTGCTTGTTTGCGAGAACCCTTCCCGAAAGGTGCTGCCGAGGCCCGCCTTTTGAAGATACAGCCAAGGCGGGCGCCTGATTTGGGGCTGCACAAGGAGCTAGACCGTACCACAGGGGTCTTTTGATTGCAAACCGTCGGAAGTCAGTTATCCGCTTTCCATAACAGAAAACGCCCGCCGCCTGAAATCTCCTCGCGGAGTTCAGGCGGCGGGCGCCGTGTCTTGACGGGCCGTTCGGACGGGCTCTAAATCTCTTCGGCCTCACGGCGGCGGCGGTTGCGCGCGCTCAGGATGGTGATGACGATGAGCAGCATCAGTGCGATGAAGGCGATGACGATGCCGACCTTGAGGACGATCATCAGGAAGCTGACCAGCGTGATGAGCTTCTTGACGAGGATGATGAGCAGCGCGATGAGCGCCGCGATGCTGCCTAAGCGACCTGCCGCCATGAGAAAGCCTGCCATCTCTTTAAATCTCCTTCACCGTACCGAACGCTCAAACCTCGTGCGCCTTGCGCCCGAAACATCTTAACAGAATTTCAGAACCGCGGCTCATTGGGCCAGCCGCCGACCGGCTCGCGCGAGCTGACCTGCGTTACCAACTCGCCCGTCCCGAACCTCGTCACCTCCGAGGGGAGCGAGCCCGTCGCCCCGCTCACGACGGAGGGTGGGCGCGAGAACGAGTCGAAGTTCGGCGTCTCGCGCCGCGGGCCGCGCGCACGCGCCCAGTCGAAGAGCATGTAGGCGCCGAGCAGCACGAGCACGACGGGCAAAAACTCCCGCACCGGCAGACGCACGTTGAAGATCGTGTGGAGCAGGAAGACCGTGCCCAGAGAGATCATCGTCACGGCCCACGCCAGAGGGTTCCCGTAGAGCCTGCGCGCGATGGCGTCCTGCTCTGCGTCGGGCGCGAGCCCCGAGCGGATGAGCTGCGCCGTCCGCACCGCGTCCACGGCCGCGAAGAGCCACGTGCCGAAGATGCCGAGGACGAAGAAGAGCGTCCCGTCGGTGACGGCCGCCATCTGGAAGAAGCTGGCGAAGATCGTGAAGTGGACGAGCGCCTTCGAGGTCTGCCCGTTGTAGGCCGCGCCCAGACCCGGGCAGATGACCGAGAGCAGAAGGGCCACGAACGGCGAAGTCCTACGCCGGATGACGCCCGCCGGGCCGGGCCTCGACTGCTGCTGTTGCAGCGTCTCGACGCCCGCGACGATGCAGTCCTGACAGTAAGGGAAGCCGCGTATGCGGTGGTCGCACGCGGGGCAGAGCGGGCGGCCGCAACGGCTGCACTGCACGACCGCGCGGTTCGTCAGGTGATACGCACAACTCATCAGACCTGCTGCCAAGAGTTTCGCCCCGCCTCCCGCTTGCTCAAGTTACTTCTTCTGCTGTTGCTGCCCGCCGCTCGGGTTCTGCTGCTGCTGGCCCGAGTTGTTCGAGCCCTCCGACTGCGGCGAGGTGACGAGTTCCGAGGTCGCGCGCTTGAGCGCGCCGGCGCTCACGGCCCCGTAGTTGTAGGTCTGCGAGGCAAGGCGCAGGCTCTTGTTGTACATGCCTGCGATGGAGCCGTCGTCGGAGAGCGTGCTCGTGCCGACGAGGACGGCCAGCAAGACCATCGTCGCGACGGTCGCCATCTGCGGCGTGACCATCACGTCGAGCCAGCCGCGCATCCATTCCGTAATCCTCGCGCCGAGCGGCGGCCGCACCGCCTCGGCCTCGGTCGTGCCGAGCGTGTCTTGCAGGATACGCGCGTGCAGTCCGGCCGGCACCGGTAGCTCCTCGCCGATGTAGGAAGAGCAGGCGCCGATGGCGCGCACGACCTGACCGGGCAAATCGGAGCAGCGCGTGCAGAGCGCCGCGTGGCGCTCCCAGCGGTGATAGAGGGTCGCGGGCAGGAAGCCGTCGAGGTAGTCCGTCAG
>CAXTSK010000345.1:0-1880 GCA_964246655.1 uncultured Pyrinomonadaceae bacterium | reverse complement strand
GCCGTCGAGGTAGTCCGTCAGACGATCCTCAAACTCTGTGCAAAGCATTCTAAATCCGCTCCATCCCTTCCACTCCTGATTTTAAAACGACCGGCGCCCACCAAGGTTCGTTCACCCTACGAACCGGGGACGCCCCGACCCTAACAAACTCATCAAACGTCGCTCATCGCGACCACCCGCATGCGGCGCAGGATTTTCGCCAGCTCGATGCGCCCGCGGTTGATGCGCGACTTGACCGTGCCCTCGGGAATCTTCAAGTGGTCGACAATCTCCTGGTAGCTCAGCTCCTCTATGTCGCGGAGGATGACGCAGGTTCTCAAGTCCGGCGGCAGCTTATCAATCGCGGCCTGCACCTGCTCGCCCAACTCCTGCCGCTCCATCTCGCGCTGCGGCGTGTTGCCTGCGGCGCGCAGGTGGTAGGTGTGGCCCTCGATATCCTCGGCCTGCGTGTCCTGCGGGGCGCGCTGGCGCCGCCGGTAGTCGTCGATGACCAAGTTACGTGCGAGGCGCATCAACCAGTTTTGCAGGTCGCCCTGCTTCGGGTCATACTGGTCGAGCGAGCGGTAGACGCGGACGAAAACTTCTTGCGTCAAGTCCTCCGCCGCATCCGAGCGCGACGTGAAGCGGTAGGCGAGATTGTATATGCGGCGGGAGTATGTGGAGACGATTTCCTCCCATGCCGCGCCGTCCCCGGCTCGACACCTCCTGACCAGCTCAGCACCTTCTCCGACGCTCACCGCCGTAGCTACTCCCACCTCGCGCCCCTTCAAATCCCTCCGCGGCTTCGATTTAAGCGCCCCGCGTGGGTGGTCAACCCATTGTCAAACGGGCATTACGACTGCCTGAAGGGGAAAGTTCCCGCCGCACCTTTGCGCCGTGGGGCGGGCTGTTCGGCGCTGCGCGAGCGCCTGAATCGGGCTTCAGACCCCGTGCGGCGTCTCGGCCCCCGCTGTGACTATTCTAGCCGAACGATGTTACACTATATCTTGTGTCCAACGTCGCGCGAAGTCAAATCGGTACACAAGTAAGGGGTTGCCCACACGTCTCTTCGCGCGGCGTGGCGGCCGAAGGGCGAACACTTCGGGACTTTTCTCTTGCGTAAATACCTGAAATTCGTCGTCATGTGCCTGGTCGCCGGCCTCGCGCTGTGGTGGTTCGCGCGGGGCATGGACTGGGACAGGGCGTGGGAGGCCATGAAGCGGGCCGACTGGCCGTTGGTGGCGTTGGCCGTATCGGTCGTCTGCGCGACGTGCATGATAAGGGCGCTGCGTTGGAAGACGCTTTTGCGGCCGCTCGCGCCGGACGCTTCGTTGCACGAGGCTTTCGCGGCGACGTGCGTGGGCTTCAGCGCCATCTTTCTGCTGGGGCGTGCGGGCGAGGTCGTCCGTCCGGCCTTCCTGCCGCTGCGTGACCGCGAGGTGAAACCGGGCGCGGCCTTCGTCACCATCGCGCTTGAGCGCATCTGCGACACGGCGTGCGTCATCCTGCTCTTCGCCGGCAACCTGCTCTTCGTCAAGCTGCCCGGCGTGGACGAGGCGACTTTCGCGCAGGTGCGCAACGCCGGCCTCCTCATGTTCGCGGGGGCGGTCGTCGGCTTGGCTGTGCTTTACTGGTTCGGCCAACGCTCCGAGCGCGTCACGGCCTGGCTCGAAGCGAGGCTGGATCGCCTGCCGCGCTTTCTGCGTAAGGTGGGCGGTCTGGTCGTGGGGCTCTTGGGTCAACTCGGGCGTACGCTGGCGGTACTCGCGGGCGGGCGGGCGATGCTCGCGACGGCCGGTTGGACGGCGGGGCTGTGGGGTTCGATCACGCTGGCGAACATGCTCGTGCTGAGGGCCTTCGGCATTGGCGTGGGCGCGTTCGAGACGGTCTTCGTGCTGGGC
>CAXTSK010000344.1:0-6024 GCA_964246655.1 uncultured Pyrinomonadaceae bacterium | reverse complement strand
GCCTTCGACGAGCGCGATCATGCGGTCGAGAAACGTCTCGCCGGGGTTCGACGTGATGCGCACCTTGATTTGATCGGAAAGGACGCGCGTGCCACCCGTCACGGCCGAGCGGTCTCCTCCCGCCTCGCGTATGACGGGCGCGCTCTCGCCCGTGATGGCCGACTCGTCAACGGAGGCGACGCCCTCGATGATCTCGCCGTCGCCGGGGATGAACTCTCCCGCCGAGACGACGACCACGTCACCTTTGCGCAAGTCGGGCGCGTTCACCGTCCGGATCGTTCCGTCAGGCAGCAGTTTGTGCGCGACGGTCTCCGTGCGAGTCTTGCGCAGGTTGTCGGCCTGCGCCTTGCCGCGACCCTCCGCCATCGCTTCGGCGAAGTTGGCGAAGAGCACCGTGAACCAGAGCCAGAGCGTGATCTGCAACTCGAAGAGCGTGTCCGTCACGCCGTCTACGGGCGAGGCTATGCCGCGTACGAGTTGCAGCGTGGCGAGGACGCTGCCCACCTCGACGACGAACATCACGGGGTTGCGCATCAACGCGCGCGGGTCGAGCTTGACGAGCGAATCTACTATCGCGCGCCGGATGATCTTCGCGTCCCAGATGGAAATCTTTTTCGACTTCTCAGCCATTGTCCGTCCTCAGAAAGTTGTGCCCGCCTGCATCAGCAAGTGTTCGACGATGGGGCCGAGGCTCAAGACCGGGAAGAAGGTCAAAGCCCCGACGATGACGATGACGCTCACCAGGAGCGTGGTGAAGAGCGGCGACGTGACGGGGAACGTTCCTAAAGAGGCCGGCACGGCCTTCTTGCGCGCGAGGTTCCCCGCGACGGCCAGCATCGGGATGATCATCATGAAGCGCCCGAAGAGCATGGCGACGCCGACGGTCGCGTTGTACCAGTAGGTGTTTGCCGAGATGCCGGCGAAGGCCGAGCCGTTGTTGCCCGTAGCCGAAGTGAAGGCGTAGAGAATCTCGGAGAGGCCGTGCGGCCCCGCGTTGTTCAATTGCGACGTGCCGAAAGACGGTGCGACGGCGGAGATAGCCGCCAGGAGCAAAATGACCAGGGGGAAGATGAGCACGTAGAGCATCGCCATCTTCACGTCGTAAGCTTCGAGCTTCTTGCCGAGGTACTCGGGCGTGCGTCCCACCATCAACCCGGCGATGAAGACCGAGAGGATAACCATGATGAGCATCCCGTAGAGCCCGGAGCCCACGCCGCCGAAGATGACTTCGCCGAGCATGATGTTCGTGAGCGGCACGAGGCCGCCGAGCGGCATGTAGGAGTCGTGCATCGAGTTGACGGCGCCGCAGCTCGCGTCGGTCGTCGCGGTCGCGAAGAGGGCGCTGTTCGCGATGCCGAAGCGCACCTCTTTGCCCTCCATGTTGCCGCCCGACTGGTCAGCGCTCACGGTCTGGTCAACGCCCGCGCTCGTCAAGATGGGATTGCCGCGCGCCTCGGCCCAGTACGCAGTCGTCAAACCGGCGAGGAACAGCACGACCATCGCGGCCAGCACGGCCCAGCCGTGCCTCTGTGAGCCGGTCATGCGGCCGAGCGTGTAGGTAAGCCCCGCGCCGATGGCGAAGATGGCGACCATCTCAAGGAAGTTGGAGAAGGGCGTCGGGTTCTCGAACGGGTGGGCGGAGTTGGCGTTGAAGAAGCCGCCGCCGTTCGTGCCAAGCATCTTGACGGCCTCCTGCGAGGCGACCGGCCCCTGCGCGATGGTCTGCACGTTGCCGGCCCGCGGGTCAACCAGCCTCGCCGTGTCGTACGGGCGGAAGTTCTGCACCACGCCCTGCGAGACGAGCACGAGCGCGAAGACGAAGCAGAGCGGCAGCAGCACGTAGAGGTTCGCGCGCACGAAGTCCACCCAGAAGTTGCCGATGGTCTCACTCTCGCGCCGCGCGACGCCGCGGATGAAGGCGACGGCGAGCGCGATGCCGACCGCGGCCGACGCGAAGTTGTGGTACGCGAGCCCCGCCACCTGCGTCAGGTAGCTCATCGTCGTCTCGGGCACGTACGACTGCCAGTTCGTGTTGGTCGTAAAACTCGCGGCCGTGTTGAATGCCGAGCCGACGTATCCGCCGGCGGCGGAAGACGCCGTGTCCACGCCGGGCAACCCCTGCGGGTTGAGCGGGAGCACACCCTGTAAGCGCTGCATCAGGTAGAGCAGCAGCAGCGAGACGAAGCTGAACAGGAGCATCGCCGCGGCGTACTCCGTCCAACGCATCTCGCGCTCCTCTTCGACGCCCGTCAGGCGGTAGACGAGCCGCTCGACGGGACGCAGCACCGGATGAAGGAACGTGCGTTCGCCGCCGAAGACGCGGGCCATGAAGAGACCCAGAGGCTTCGTGATTGCGAGCACGACCGCGAGGAAGAAGAGGATTTGTAGCCAACCGTTGAGCGTCATCTCAGAACCTCTCGGGACGCAGCAGCGCGTAAGCGAGATAGATCAGCAGCAGCACGGAGGCCGCCAGCCCTACAACAATTTCGAGATTCATCACGCACACCTCACTGCAACTTCTCGCACCCACGCACGTACGCGAGCGCGAGCAGGAAGAAGGCGACTGTGAAAGCGACGAAGAGAAGGTCGAGCATTGCGGCGCCTCCCGTTCAGTTAAAGTTGTAGCCGAGTTCCAGCAGGAAGAAGTGATTGCCGTTTTGCGGATGCTGATTGCCCACGGAGTACCCGGCGTAGCCGGTCGTCTTACCCCCGACTTTGAAGATGACTCCGGGCGTGAAGTAGCCGGCGGCGTGCTTACCGGTGAAGTAATCGGCGGCGAGCGTGACGGTCTTGCTCACCGGCTGCTCGAAGCCGAACTGCCCGCCGGCCCGGTTGCCCGACGCCACGACGTTGCGCGTGAAGTCGTAGCCGCCCGCCGTCAGGCGCGTCCCCGTCTTCTTGAAAGTTTTGCTGAACTCCAGATAGACGTAGTTGCCCGCGTTGTACACGCGATTGCGGACGGGGATGAAGAGGTGATCTCCGCCGGCCACGGCGAAGCCGTTCTCTTTGCCGTCATAAAATTTGTACTTGATGGTCGGCACGAGTGTCGTCGAGTCGGCCCCCGGCTGTACGTTGCCGGTAACGTTCAAGCCGACTTCGACGCGCCCGCCGACGCCGGCCACAACACGCGGCACGAACGAAGAGAAGCGCGGGACGGTCTCCGAGTCATTTGGCTTGAAGCTCGCGTCAAGCTCGGCGTAGACCTTGCCGCGGTCGAGCACGTCCGTGCTCGGTACGTTGAAGATGGTCTGCTGCGCCCGCGTCTTCGAGCCCGTCCCGCAAAGCAGCATCAACACTATGACGGCCGCGGCCACGCCCGAACGCGCTCGCCTGCCGTGGACTGCCGCCGGGCCTTCGCCCTCGGACGCCACCTCCCGGCTCTTCTCCATCCTTCCGTCGAGGAGGTCGAGGCAATGCGCGCCCAGAAGCAGTAGGGGGATTGTCGAGAGCAGGAGAACGCTCCCCAAGCCATGCAATGAAAGGCCGCCGGTCTCGTCCCCACGCATCCATGCGACTGCCGACAACAGCGCGCCGACGGCGACGGCAAGGCTTCCACCACCCAAGCCTGAGACCGTGCCGGCGGCCTGCCACGTCCACCCGCTGCGACGCGTCCAGGCGTATAAATTTTTCAGGCGGGCCTTAGTCTCTTTCCACTCGACGAGTTCTTCCTTCTCTCTGTCCACTTTCTTCACCTCGGCACGCGACGCGAAGAGAGCGCGGAAGCACACGCTCCGCGCCCTCTCAGACCGCGAGACCTTTTCGTGCCCTTCTCCATGAAGCCTACGAGGTTAGCTGACGGGCTCGGACCGAGAAGTGTCCTACGCCGGAGTTGCCCTGACGACAGCTCCCCGGCGATGCGCCCCGTGTCCCTTGAGCCTCTGCTTCGGCCGTCGGGACGTTGGTTCCCCCGCGTCGCCCGTCACGCCCACCAAAGGGTTGCGGCGTGCGACTTCGGCAGACAAATTGTCAACAACCGAATCGTACGCCCCCGCGCATAAGAAGGGGGTAAAAGGTTCGTAAATGTTTTATAAGGGCTCCTGGCCTGACATCGATCTCATCGCCATTCAGATGTGGAGAAGATACGAATCAACTGAGGGTGGGGGGGGGGGGGGGGGGGCGCGGGCGGGGGGGGGGGGGGGGGGGGGGCGCGCGGGGGGCCGGAAGTTGTGCGGCTTCCGCGCCCCTGCTCTTTCATGCGCCACCCTCAGTTAAGTTTTCGGTCAAAGGTTTCTCTTCCAGAAGTCGAGCATCGTGCGTTGCAGGTGCATCTTGGCGGCGTCGTCGGCGAAGCCGTGCTTGCGCATGGGGTAGACCATCTGCTCGAAGAGCTTGCCGGACCGGATGAGCGCGTCGGCGAACGCCTGCGTGTTCTGCGGGTGCACGTTGTCGTCGTAGCTGCCGTGGACGAGCAGGAGGCGGCCGTGCAGCTCGCCCGCGCGCTTGACCAGCGAGGCGCGTTCGTAGACCTCCGGGTTCGCGGCCGGCGTCCCGGCGAGCGCCTCGGCCCACTTGGTGTCGTAGTAGCGCCAGTCGGTGACGGGCGCGCCGGAGATGCCCGCCTTGAACTCCTTCGAGCGCGTCAACAGGCTAAGCGTCATCGAGCCGCCGCCGCTCCAGCCCCACACGCCGACGCGGCCCGGGTCAACCCACGGCTGTTGTTTGAGCCAGCGCACGGCGTCGAGCAGGTCGTTCGTCTCCGGCTCGAACGCGCCCAGCGCGATGGTGTTCTCCAACTTCTTACTGATCCCCGTCGCCGCGCGGTTGTCCACCGTCAACAGCACGAACCCTTCGGCGAGATAGAGCTGGTCGGTGAGCAGGTTGCCCGGCCAAGCGTTGGAAACCGAAGGCGCGGACGGCCCGCCGTAGATGTTGACGATGACGGGGTAACGTCTGTCCGCGCGGAACCCTTTCGGCTTCAGCAGGCGCGCGGGCATCCGGAAGCCGTCGGCCGCGGGGATGTTCAGAAGCTCCGGGTACTGCACGTCGAAGCGCGCGATCAACTCCGGCCTCGGCGCCGCGAGCACACGCGCGCCCGAGCCGTCGGCGCGGCGCAGCATGAGCGACGGCAGCGTGCGCACGTCGGAGAAGTTGTCGAGGTAGAAGCGCGCGTCCGGCGACATCGAGATGCGGTGCACGCCCGACTCCGGCGACAGGCGCTCCATGCCGGAGCCGTCGAGCTTGATGCGATAGAGGTGGCGCTCGATTGACGAGCGTTCGAGCGCCGTGAAGTAGACCCACCCTCCGGCCTCGTCGATGCCGACGACGGCCTGCCTGACCCAGAAGACGCCCGCGCCCGAAGAGGCCATCGACCAGTCGCCGCGCGTGACCTGATTCACCAGCCGCCCGTCCAGCGTGTAGCGGTAGAGGTGGTAGAAGCCGTCGCGCTCCGAGGCCCAGAGGAAGTGGCGCCCGTCGCCGAGGAAGTGCAGGTCGTCGTGGATGTTGACCCAGGCCGGGTCGGTCTCGGTCAGGATGCGCTCGGCCGCGCCCGTCTCGCGCGAGGCGAAGTAGAGACCCGATTCGTGCTGGTCGCGCGTCAAAGTCTGTACGCTCAGGCGCCGCCCTTCGGGGAGCCACTTCACGCGCAGGACGTACTCGGCGTTGACGTTCACCCAGACGGTCGAGCCGCGGCCCACTTCGGCGACGCCGACGCGGACGCGCGGGTTGGGCGTGCCCGCCTGCGGGTAGCGCTGCGTGATGAGGCGCGGCGCGCTGTCGGGGCGGAAGTCAACGAAGGCGCTCGTGCCCACCGCCGACTCGTCGGTCTGCAAGTAGGCCAGCGCGCGCGAGTCCGGCGACCACCAGTAGCCTATGTCGCGCCGCCCGAAAATCTCCTCCCAGTAGACCCACGACAGGCTGCCGTTCAAAAGCGTCTCCGACCCGTCGCGCGTCACGCGCGTCTCGGCCCCCGTGTCGAGGTCGATGACGTAGAGGTCGTGCGCGCGGACGAACGCGAGCCGCCGCCCGTCGGGCGAGAAGCCGGGCGACTGCTCCTCCGCCTCCGTCTTCGTCAGGCGCGTGAAG
>CAXTSK010000343.1:3610-6030 GCA_964246655.1 uncultured Pyrinomonadaceae bacterium | reverse complement strand
GCGTCGCGCGCGTCGGGGTCCACGACAACTTCTTCGAGCTGGGCGGCGACTCGATTCGCAGTATTAAGATCAGGGCGCTCGCGAAACAGCAAGGGCTGGAGTTTTCCGTACAGCAGTTGTTCCAGCATCAGACTGTGGCCGAGTTGTCGGGTCAGTTGGAGTTTACGGAGCCCGAGGTTGATTCGCCTTCGGCGAGTCAACCCTTCAGCCTCCTCTCGGAGGAGGATGTCGCAAAGCTGCCCGGCGACCTCGAAGACGCTTACCCGCTGAGCATGCTTCAGGCGGGCATGCTCTTCCACAGCGAGTTCAACTCGCACTCTATTGCCTACCACAACATCAACAGCCTACACCTACAGACGCCGCTTGAAACACAGGCGTTGCGGACGGCCGTGGAACGACTCGTCGCCAGACACCCAATCCTGCGCACGTCGTTCGACATGTTCACCTACAGCGAGCCGCTCCAACTGGTTCACAGGGGCGTTGACGTTCCGCTACAGGTCGAGGACCTGCGGCATCTTTCGCCGCGCGAGCAGGAGGAGCACATCGCCTCCTGGGTGAAGGCCGAAAAGGCCCGGAAGTTCGACTGGAGCCGCGCGCCGCTCCTGCGCTTCCAGATCCATGTCAGGGCCGAGGACGCGATCCAGTTTAGCTGGACTGAGCACCACGCGATTATGGACGGCTGGAGCGTCGCCTCCATGCTGACCGAGCTGTTCCGAACCTACCTCGCGCTCCGCGAAGGGGAGGCCGGCCCGGCCGAGCCGCCGCCCGCGAGCACCTTCCGTGACTTCGTGGCGCTTGAGAAAGAGGCGCTGGGGTCGGAGGAGTGTGAAGAGTTCTGGACGCGCAAGCTGAGCGAGAGCGCCGTCACCAGACTGCCCCGCCGCGTCGTGGACGAGACGGTGCCCGCGGGTCAGCCGCGCGTGCAAGTCCCGCTGCCGCAGTCTGTCTCCGACGGCCTGAAAGAACTGGCGCAACGGGCGGGCGTGCCCGTCAAGAGCGTCGTGCTGGCCGCGCACCTCAAGGTCTTGAGCATGCTGAGCGGGCAGGCCGACGTTGTCACCGGCCTGGTCTCGCACGGCCGCGCGGAGGAGACCGACGGCGAGCGCGTGCTCGGCCTCTTCCTCAACACGCTGCCGCTGCGCTTCGGCCTGCGCGACGGCAGTTGGGTGGATTTGGCGCGCGAGGTGTTCGCGTCGGAGCGTGAGTTGATGCCGCACCGGCGGTACCCGCTGGCGCAGATTCAGAGGTTGCACAACGGGCGGGCGCTGTTCGAGGTCGCCTTCAACTTCATACACTTCCACGTCTACCAGAGCGTACAGGGCTTCAAGGGTGTGAAGTCGCTGGGCGAAGGCGAGTTCATACAGGAGACGAACTTCGCACTCTCCGTTGATTGCACGCTCAATTCGAGCACGGCCGACTTGCACCTGCACCTCAGCTACGACAACCGGCAGTTCTCCGCCGAGCAGATAGAGGAGGTCGTCGGCTACTACGCCAGGACGCTCGCGCTCATGGCCACCGAGCCGCAAGGGCGATACAACACGTCTTCCCTGCTCTCCCCGGCGGAGCGGCTGAAGCTCCTGACCGAATGGAACCAGACCTCGGCCGAATACCCGTCCGACCTCTGCCTACAGCACCTCTTCGCGGAGCAGGTGCGCCGCACGCCGCACGCCGTCGCGCTCGTCTGCGGCCGCGAACAACTTACTTACGCGCAACTCGACGAGTGCGCCAACCGGCTGGCCCACTACCTCAGGGCGCGCGGCGTCAAGGCCGACGAGTTGGTCGGCGTCATGATGGAGCGCTCGTCGGAGATGGTCGTGAGTCTGCTCGCCGTGTTGAAGGCGGGCGGCGCTTACGTGCCACTCGACCCCACGTACCCCGAGGAGCGTCTGCGCTTCATGGCCGAGGACGCGGGGCTGCGCCTCGTGCTCACGCGGCCTGACGCGGGCGAAGCCGAGTCGCCTGCCGACTCCCTGCGCGCGGCGTTCGGAGAGAGCGGGATAGAAGTGGTGTGTCTGCGCCGCGAGGCGGCGCGCATCCTTGAGCAGAGTTCGGAGCCGGTCTCCGGAAACGATGTCGGCCCGGACAATCTGGCTTACGTCATCTACACCTCGGGCTCGACGGGCAAGCCAAAGGGCGTCTGCGTCCCACACCGCAGCCTCCTCAACTTCTGCGCCGCCATGGACCCGACCTGCAACGCGCGGGAGCCGGGCGTCTGGCTCGCGCTCACCTCCATCTCTTTCGACATCTCCGCGCTCGAACTGTTCTGGACGCTGACGCGCGGCTTCAAGGTCGTGCTGCACGCGCCGCGGCGCTCGACTTCAGCCGCGACGGCCGCGGCCTTGACCGCGACGGTCGCCGCACCCGCGCGGCCGCTCGACTTCAGCCTCTTCTACTTCGCGGGCGACGAAGGCGGCGACGGC
>CAXTSK010000343.1:0-3600 GCA_964246655.1 uncultured Pyrinomonadaceae bacterium | reverse complement strand
CCCGCCTGCTGCTCGACGGCGCACGCTTCGCCGACCGCAACGGCTTCGCGGCCGTCTGGACTCCTGAGCGCCACTTCCACCGGTTCGGCGGCCTCTACCCCAACCCTTCGGTCGTCGGCGCTGCCATCGCCGCCACCACCTCGCGCGTCGGCATACGCGCGGGCTCGGTCGTCCTTCCGCTCCACCACCCCGCGCGCGTCGCCGAGGAGTGGTCGGTCGTGGACAACATCTCGGGCGGCAGGGTCGGCATCTCATTCGCCTCGGGCTGGCACGCAGACGACTTCGTGCTCGCCCCCGACTCCTACGCCTCGCGCCACGACCTGATGCGCGAGCAGATAGGCGTGGTGCGCGCGCTTTGGCGCGGCGAGGCCGTGACTATGAAAGGCGGCGCCGGCAACGAGGTCGGTGTCCGCACACTGCCGCGCCCCGTGCAAGACGAGTTGCCCTTCTGGGTGACGGCGGCCGGCAGCCCCGCGACGTTCCGGCTGGCGGGCGAGACGGGTGCGAACCTGCTGACGCACTTGCTCGGGCAGAGTCCGGAGGAGTTGGCGGAGAAGATAGCCGTCTACCGCGAGGCATGGCGCGCCGCCGGGCACGCAGGCGCGGGACAGGTGACGGTCATGCTGCACACGTACGTCGGCGCGGAGCGCGGGCGCGTGCGGGAGTTGGTGCGTGGGCCGATGAAGCAATACCTGCGCTCGTCGGTCGGGCTGATAAGCAACCTCGCGCGCAGCCTCGGGCACGAGAAGGGCGCGGAGGGGCTCAGCGAGGGTGACATGGAGGCGCTGCTTGAGCACGCCTTCGAGCGCTACTTCGAGACCAGCGGCCTCTTCGGCACGGTGGACGACTGCCTGCGCATGGCGCGGCAGATGAGCGAGGCCGACGTGGACGAGGTGGCCTGCCTCATTGACTACGGCGTCGGCTACGAGGAGACGCTGCACGGGCTTGAGTACCTGCGCGACGTGAAGCAGCAGTGGGAGGCCATGGCGCAGGCCGAGACGGCCGCCGCCGCACGGATGCCGGCCGAGGTGTTGACTCCGGGCGCAGAGGACGACGCAGACGTGGCGGCGCAGATTGAGCGCCACGGCGTGACGCACATGCAATGCACGCCGTCGCTGGCGCAGATGTTGGCGACCGAGCAGCGCGGCGCGAGCGCCGTCGGGCGGCTGAAGAAGCTTCTGCTCGGGGGCGAGGCGCTGCCCGCCGCGCTGTTGGAGCAGTTGCGCGGGGCGTGGGGCGACGGCTGCGGGCCGGAGGTGCACAACATGTACGGCCCGACGGAGACCACCGTCTGGTCTACGACGCATCTGGTCGGCGAGGGCGAGAATCCCGTACTCATCGGACGGCCCATCGCCAACACAGAGATTTACATTCTGGGCGAGCACCTCCACCCTGTCCCCGTCGGCGTCCCGGGGGAGTTGATGATCGGCGGCCTCGGCGTCGTCAGGGGCTACCTGAAGCGGCCCGGACTCACGGCCGAGCGGTTCATCCCCAACCCGTTCGGCGGCCGGGCGGGCGCACGCCTGTACCGCACGGGCGACCTCGCGCGTTACCTGCCCGACGGCCGAATCGAGTACTTGGGCCGTATGGACTATCAGGTCAAGATTCGCGGCCACCGGATCGAGTTGGGCGAGATCGAGGCGGCGCTCTCCAGACACGCGGCCGTGCGGGAGGCGGTAGTCATCACCGACGCGGACGCCAGCGGCGGCAAGCAACTGATCGCATACCTCGTGCCTTCGCAGGCCGAGCCGCTGTCGGTCAACGAGTTGCGCGGCTTCTTAAAAGACCGACTACCCGAATACATGCTGCCCTCGGCCTTCGTGCAGCTTGAGCGGCTGCCGCTGACGCCGAACGGCAAGCTCGACCGCCGCGCGCTGCCCGCACCCGAGTACGTGCGGTCGGAGGCGGAAACGTCCTACGTGATGCCGCGCACCGTCACCGAAGAGATGCTCGCGGGCGTCTGGGCGGAAGTGCTCGGCCTTGAGTGCGTCGGCGTCGAGGACGACTTCTTCGACCTCGGCGGCCACTCGCTGTCGGCCACGCGTCTCATCTCAATCGCGCGCAACGTCTTCCAGGTGGAGATCCCGCTCCACAGCCTGTTCGAGTCTCCGACCGTGGCGGGTCTGGCCGCGCACATCGAGGCCGCCCGGCAGAACCAAACGGCGACGCCGATGCTACCGCTGCTGCCCGTGCCGCGAGACGTAGAGTTACCGCTCTCGTTCGCACAGCAGCGCCTCTGGTTCCTCGAACAACTGACGCCGGGCAGTGCGGCCTACAACGACCACATCGCCGTGCGCCTCTCCGGCCCGCTCAGCGTGCCGGTGCTGGAGCAGAGCCTCCGCGAGATAGTGCGGCGGCACGAGTCGTTGCGCACCACCTTCGCCAGCGTGGACGGTCGTCCGGTGCAGGTCATCTCGCCCGACACCGGCTGGAGCCTGACGCTCGAAGACCTGCGCGACCTCCCCGAAGGCGAGCGGGAGGGGATGGCACGCCGCCTCGCGGCCGAAGAGGCGCGGTGGCCCTTCGACCTCTCGCAGGGGCCGCTGCTGCGCACGACCCTTGTCCGACTCGGCCAGCAGGAGTGGATACTCCTGCTGACCATCCACCACATCGTCTGGGACGGGTGGTCGCTCGGCGTCTTCCTGCGCGAGATGGGGCTACTCTACCGCGCCTTCTCGGCGGGCGAGGGGTCGCCGCTATCCGAGTTGCCCATCCAGTACGCCGACTACGCGCAGTGGCAGCGTAGCTGGCTGAGCGGCGAAGTGCTCGAAGCGGAACTTGATTACTGGCGGCGGCAGCTCGGGGGCTTGCAGGTGCTCGACCTGCCGACCGACCGACCGCGCCCGTCCGTGCAGACCTTCCGCGGCGCGCGCCAATCGCTCGCCCTGCCGGAAGGGCTGACCCGTTCGCTCAGGGCCTTGAGCCGTCGTGAGGGCACGACGATGTTCATGACGCTGCTGGCGGCCTTCCAGACTCTACTCCACCGCTACTCGGGGCAGGACGACATCAGCACGGGCACGCCCGTCGCCGGTCGCAACCGCACCGAGACGGAAGAGTTGATCGGCGTCCTGGTGAACACGCTCGTCCTGCGCACGGATCTGTCGGGCGACCCCACTTACCGCGAGTTACTGGGCCGCGTCCGGAAGATGGCCCTGGAGGCGTACGCGCACCAGGAGTTGCCTTTCGAGAAGATCGTCGAGGCGCTGCGACCCGAGCGCGACCTGAGCCGCACACCTCTCTTCCAGGTGATGTTCGTGCTCCAGAACGCTGCCATGCAGGCGTCGGAGTTGCCCGGCGTCTCGCTCAAACCCTTGGACATCGCCCGCGGGACTTCCAAGTTTGACCTGACGCTAGAGTTGACCGAAGGCCCCGAGCAGATCGGCGGGCACGTCGAGTACAACACAGACCTCTTCGACGCGGCGACGATTCAACGCATGTTGAAGAGCTTCGAGATGCTTCTGCAAGGTGTCGTCGCAAACCCGCAACAGCGGCTCTCAGAAATCTCCATCCTGGACGACGCGGAGCGCCAGCAGTTGGTGCACGAATGGAACGACACCGAACTCGACCTCCCGCACGGCCTCTGCCTCCACCGCCTCTTCG
>CAXTSK010000342.1:0-6040 GCA_964246655.1 uncultured Pyrinomonadaceae bacterium | reverse complement strand
GGCGGGCCTGACGGCGACGCGGGCTGCCCCGCCGTCGATCCGACCCCGACCCCGACGCCCACTCCCACCCCGACGCCGACCCCGACGCCGTGCGGCTGCGTAGGCGAGCCGGGCCCGCAAGGCCCTCCGGGGCCGCAAGGGCCGCAAGGACCACAGGGGCCGCAAGGGCCGCAAGGACCGCAGGGGCCACAGGGGCCTCCGGGACTGTCGGGCGTGCAGTACATCACCGGGAGCCCGGTCACGGTCGCCAAGAACAACACGGAGACGGTGACCGCCACTTGCCCGGCCGGGACACAGGTCATCTCGGGCGGGTTCAGGACGACCTCGCCCCCGGGCGGCGGCGATCCCGCGGGCATGGCGATCTTTAACTCCTTCTTCTCGGCCGCCAACGACGGGTGGCGTGTCAGGGGCACCAACAAGAGCAACGGCCCGCTAGAGCTGACGGCCTTCGCCGTCTGCGCCGTCGTGCATTGAACTTCGACTGACACGCCACCACAGACGTGAGGGGCGCGGGGGGGGGGGGGGGGGGGGGGGGGGGGGGGCGCGGGGCCGCCCCCCCCCCCCCCCCCCCCCCCCCCGCGCCGGGCCGCCCCCCCCCCCCCCCCCCCCCCCCCCCCCCCCCCCTCACCCTTTCAGCATTCACCTGACGACTAGGACTTCTCCCCGAGGCGTTCGCTCAACTCCTTCAACTGCCGCTTCAGCTCTTGAATCTCCTCGCGCATCCGCGGGAGGCGGCCCCAGAGCGCGTTGAGGCGCTTGTACTCTTCGAGCGGCTGGACGGGCGTGCCCCACCAGACGCCGGGGCGCACGATCTTGCCCGGCAGCACGCCGGCCTGCGAGCCGATGATCGCGCCCGACAGCACGCGCGCGTGGTCGCCGAAGCCGACCTGCCCGCCGATGACCGCGTCCGACTCGATGACCGTGCTGCCGGAGATGCCCGTCTGCGCCGCGATGACGACGCGCTCGCCGATCTCGACGTTGTGCCCGACCTGCACGAGGTTGTCGATCTTCGAGCCACGCCCAACGCGCGTCGTCCCCAACGCGCCGCGGTCGATGCAAGAGTTCGCGCCCACCTCCACGTCGTCCTCGATCACGACGGTGCCCACCTGCGGGAACTTGTGGTAGACGCCCGCCGCATCGCGCACGTACCCGAACCCGTCGGCGCCGACGACAACGCCCGCGTGCAGCACCACCCGGTCGCCGAGCGTGACGCCCTCGTACAGCACCACGTTCGGCCGCAGCACGCAGTCGCGTCCGACAGTCACGCCGCGTCCGATGACACAGTTCGGGTGAATCTGCGTCCCGTCGCCGATGCGCGCGCCCTCGCCCACGGACGCACCCGCGCCGACGTAAACGCCCTCGCCGAGAGTCGCATCCTCCGCAACGGCCGCCGTCGGGTGCAAGTATCCCTTAAACTTCTCACGTGGGTGCAGCACCTCCGCCGCGAGCGCGAAGGCGAGCTTCGGCCGCGCCGCCTCGACGATGTCGCCTCCGAAGCCTTCCAACTTCCCCGCTGCGCCCTCCGGCACGATCAGGCACGACGCGCGGCACGCCCGCGCCGCCTCGAACAACTTCTCGTCTTCGACGAAAGCGAGGTCGCCCTCGCCCGCCGCCTCGATGGACGACACCCGCCGCACGACCGCGCGCGCCTCGCCGACGACGCGCCCGCCGAATAACTCGGCCAGTTCGGCGGCGGTTCTGCCCTCTGCGTGTTGAATCATAAATAAGGGGCGCGGCTTCAGCGCGAGACTTTGAAGAGGAGTTCGCGCTCGGTCGAGACGTTCGTCTCGCGCTCCTCGCGCGTGAAGCCGCGGCGCGAGCCGCGTATGAAGGCGGCGAGGTGGCGGACGTGCTCGTCGCCCGACTCTTCGAGCGCCGCGACGGCCTGCGCGAGCGGCAGGCGCGCGCGGAACAAGACCTGATAGGCGCGCTTCAAGGCCGCGCGCGACTCGGGCGTGAAGCCGCCGCGCCGCAAGCCTATCGTGTTCAGGCCGTGCACCGCCGGAGGGTTGCCGTCGGTCGTGAAGAACGGGAGCACGTCCTGCACGATCTTCGACTTCCCTCCCACCATCGCGTAGCGGCCGAAGCGCACGAACTGGTGCGCGCCGACGTTCGACGAGAAGAAGACGTGGTCTTCGACCGTGATGTGCCCGGCGAGTGCGACGCCGTTCGCCAACGTGTTGTCGTCGCCCACCTCGCAATTGTGCGCGACGTGGACGCCGATCATCAGGAAGTTCCGACTCCCCACACGCGTCGCCTCGCCCTCGCCGCTCGCGCGGTGGACGGTGACGTACTCGCGTATGAGGTTGTCGTCGCCGATGACGAGGGCGCTGCGCTCCCCCTTGAACTTCACGTCCTGCGGCTCGCCGCCGAGGGTCGCGTGCTCGTAGACGCGGTTGCGCGCGCCGAGGGTCGTGAAGCGTTTGACGACGGCGTGCGCGCCGATCTCGCAGCCCTCGCCGACCTGCACGTGCTCCTCGACGACGGCGTACGGGCCGACGCGCACGTCCCGCGCGAGTTCCGCGCGCGGGCTGACGACTGCCGTGGGATGTATTTCCATAGGTTTTAAAAATGCGGGATGAAGTAACGGCTTGCGCGCGATGGTACGACGGAAGGGGGGAAAGTACAAAGGCTGTGCAGTAGGCAGTAGGCAGATGGCAGTGGGCAGTTGAAAGCGCCGCGGTAGAAAATACCGTGTAACAATAGCAACGGCCGCACCGCGGAGCGACTGCCTACTGCCATCTGCCTACTGCCTGCTGCTTTCCCCTAACGTCTTGTGTTTACACGCAGATGCCGGTATCATGTCACGGTTTTGGATGTAGCCTCGTCGTCGTGTATCCGGCAACGGGTCGTCCTACTGGAAGCACTTATAATTGATTGCACGCGCGCCACAGATCGGCGCGGTTTCCTTGGTTAAGGAGAGAGAGCCTTGTTCAGCGATAATTTCCGCCGCGGCGAGTCGGAGCACGGCCGCTTCAGCGGCGTGAAGAAGTCGAAGCTGGTGTCGAGCCTGTCGGACGTGGCGTGGAAGGCGTTCCAGTCCGTCAACCGCCGCCTGCCCGAAGGCGAGGCCGTGCGCCCCACCTGGGCGCCGGGGCCGCTTTTGAAATCTTACGAGCGCACCGCCCCGCCGCTCGGCTTCCCGCGCGAGACCGACAGCCTCTGCCCGCGCTGCGTCAAGGAGGTGCGCGAGAGCGTCATCTCCGGCGAGACGCCGCTCGAATCGCTGATGAACGAGCACCCCGGCGAGATCAAGGCGCAGATTTTCGAGGAGGACGGCAAGGTCTACATGACCAAGACCTGCCCCAAGCACGGCGAGTTCAAAGACCTCATGGCGACCGACGCGCGCTTCCTCGAACGCATCGAGTCGCTCTTCTTCGGCCGCGACTTCCGCTCGGCCGAGGACACGCACGTCCACAAGCACGGCACGTCCAACATCAAGTTCGGCCGCGGCGCGGTTCTGACGGTTGACCTCACGAACCGCTGCAACATGATGTGTAACCCTTGCTTCATGGACGCCAACCAGGTCGGCTACGTCCACGAGCCCACGTTCGAGGACACGAAGGCCATCCTCGACCGCGCGGTCAGCTTCAAGCCGCGCCGCCAGATCATCATCCTCTTCTCGGGCGGCGAGCCGACGCTCTCGCCCTACTTCCTCGACGCCGTCGCCCACGCGAAGAAGGTCGGCTTCTACCGCATCCTCGCCGCGACGAACGGCATCCGCTACGCCGAGGACATCGAGTTCTGCCGTCAGGCGAAGGAGGCCGGGCAGCACGGCGTCTACTTGCAGTTCGACGGCGTGAGCGAAGAGAAGAACAAGCACCGCGGCGTCGGCAACCTCTTCGACGTGAAGCTGCGCGCGATTGAGAATTTGGCGAGCGTCGGCATCAAGGTGACGCTGGTCACGACCATCGTCAACACCATCAACAACGACGCCATCGGCCAGATCGTCGAGTTCGCGGCGAAGAACATCGACAAGGTGCAGACCATCGCCTTCCAGCCCGTCTCCTTCACGGGGCGCGACGAGGACGTGCCCGACCACATCCGTGAGCAGCAGCGCTACACGCTCGCCGGGATGGCCGAGGATTTGGAGACGCAGCTCGGCGGCCGGATGAAGGCGCTGCGCGACTGGTTCCCGCTCTCGTCCTACTCGGCCTTCACCTCCGTGATGGACATGCTGCAAGGCGCGGACGCGCCGTGGGGCTGGTCTTCGTGTAACTGCCACCCGAACTGCGGCATCTTCACGCTGGCGGTCGTCAACCGCCACACCGGCGAGTTCAAGTCGCTCTTCGACTTCTTCGACTACGAGCAGTTCATGAAGGACGTGTCGGTCATCACCGACACCGCGCGCGGCCGGAAGCTGACGATGGCGCAGCTCGCCATGGCCATCATGCGCAACTTCAAGCCGGAGCGCGCGCCCGAGGGCTTCCCCGTCTCGCAGATCATTAACCTCTTCAAGCCCTCCTCGACCAGCTCGAACTCCGACCGCAACGACCGCATGCAGCAGAAGGCGGACGACGCGGCCGACGTGTGGCGCGTGCTCTGCGTCGAGGGCATGTGGTTCCAGGATTTATTTAATTACGACTTCCGCCGCACCGAGATGTGCGTCATCCCCTACGGCACGCAGGAGGGCGAGATCAGTTTCTGCGCCTACAACACCGGCGTCGGCTGGCGGCAGATCATCGAGAACATGCACAAGACTGCCGGGCTCGCCGAGTGGTACAAGGAGCACGGCCGCCACCCCGTCTACGCCAAGGGCAAGCCCGTCCCCGGCATCGAGAAGTCCCGCTCTTTAAGCCTGCCCATCGTCCAGGCCATCCTCGCCGAAGACGAAGAGGCACCGGCGCGTGCCGCCGTCACGCCTTACCTCGTCGAAGAGGAAGAGGAGCCGGCGGCCGTCTAACGTCTGTTTACGCCTCCCGGCCGCCTTCACACGCGGCGGCCGGGAACTTTCACCTTCGCGCAGAGAGCCCCGACGCTACCGTCCACGCCTTTCACCCTTTCGAGGCGCCGGCCGCACCCGGCGCATAACGCCGCACCGACCGAACCGAGACGCCGCTTTCACACCGGCGCCACCCCTTAACCTCTAGACCAATGAAAGGAACTTTCCCCCCCAATGAAAAAATTCAAGCTGCTCCTCGTCGCCCTGCTCCTGTTGAACCTCTCGCTCGGGTCTCTGGCGTCGGTCACGCGCGCGGCCGTCCGCTCGACTCCGACGCCTCAGGCCGCCGTCCTGACCAACGCCGACGTGCTCATGATGCTCAAGATGGGACTCTCGCCCGAGGTCATCATCGCGAAGATCAAGGTCTCCAACTGTAGCTTCGACACCTCGCCGGCCGCGCTGCAAGAGTTGAAGAACGCGAACGCCTCCGACGCTCTCATCATGGCGATGATGGCACCGCCCGCGCCTGCGGCGGGCGCCGCGGGCGCGGCGCAGCCGGCCGGTGTTGAGATGAAGATACCTGACGGCACTCCGCTCGAACTCGAACTGCTGTCGAACGTCTCCTCGAAGGAAGCACAGGAGGGCGACATCATCAACTTCTTGGTCGTCAACGCGATTGTCGTCAACGGCGTGACTATCATCGAGAAGGGCGCGCCCGCGAAGGCGCGCGTCGCCGTTGCCAAGAAGTCCGGCCACTGGGGCAAGTCCGGCAAACTCGGGTGGGCCATGCAGGACGTGCTGGCTGCCGACGGCACGCGCCTCCCGCTCCGCATGGAGAAGAAGATGGCCGGAGACAGCAAGGGCGGGACGGTCACGACGGGCGTCATCGTGACCTCGCTCGTCTTCTGGCCGGCGGCCCCCCTCTGGGGCTTCAAGAAGGGCAAGGACGTGAGCATGCCCGCGGGCAAGCGCTTCGAAGCGTTCGTCCACGGCGACGCGACCGTGAAGGGTAAACAGTAGTCTTCGACCGAACCGGGCTCGCACGGGTTCGTCATCAAAAAGAAGCCGCGGGGTGTGCCACCGGGGAAAGTGCCACACCCCGCCGCGGGCGGGTTTCGGGGGCGCAGTATAAAAGGCGCGGGCGGCGGGCAAATGGGG
>CAXTSK010000341.1:0-6041 GCA_964246655.1 uncultured Pyrinomonadaceae bacterium | reverse complement strand
GACGAAAGTCGCGTGGATTGAAGTCCTCTCCCAATCCGAAATCCGAAATCCGCATTCCGCAATCGTTTGACCCTCCCGAGCGCCAGCTCTTACACTCAAAGTCGTGAGCACACCGCCTATCACACTCCCGGCCGAAGGCGCGGAAGGGATTCCGTTGGAGGAGCCGCGGCCGCCCGCGCACGACCCGGACAACCCGCCCTGGGGTCTGCCCGGTGCAATCGGGGTGCTGGCGTTGAGCTTCCTGTTGATGATCGTGTTGCAGATGCTCTTCCTCGTCCCCTACGCGCTGCGGCGCGGCGTCAGGCTCGACGCGCTGCCGCAGTTCGCCATCGGCGACGCGGGCGCCATCTTCATCCAGATCGTTTCCATCATCCCGGCGCACCTGCTCACGCTCGGGGCGGCGTGGCTGCTGGTGACGAGGGTCGGCAAGTACCCCTTCCTGAAGATGCTCGGGTGGGAGTGGGGCAAGGGCTTCACCTTCTGGCGCTGCGCGTGGCTGGCCGTCCTGCTCTACCTGGCCGGGCTGAGCATCCTCCAAATCTCGGGGCCGACCGACAACGCGCTGGAACGGCTCATCGAGAGTTCGCGCGCCGCGGCGCTCGCCACCGCCTTCGCCGCGACCTTCACCGCGCCGCTCGTCGAGGAGTTGGTCTTCCGCGGCCTGCTCTACTCGTCGCTGCGGCGGTTGGTGGGGACCGTGTGGGCCGTCGCGGTCGTCTTCCTACTCTTCGCGCTGATACACGTGCCGCAGTACTGGCCGAGCTACGGCGTCATCGCCACCATCCTCCTGCTCAGTTTCGCCCTCACGTTGATCCGCGCGCGCACGGGCAGGCTCCTGCCCTGCTTCGTCGTCCACCTCATCTTCAACGGCATACAGTCCGTGCTCATCGTCCTCGACCCGTACCTCAAGAGCTATGTCGAGAAGAACCCTCTGCCCTCGCCGGGGCTTTTGCTCGAACCGCTCTTGAGGTTCCTCGGCGCCTCCTTCTGAGATGAGCTTCGAGGTCGTAGTCGTCGGCGGCGGCATCGGCGGGCTCACCTGCGCGGCGCTGCTCTCGGCGCGCGGCGTGGGCGTCTGCCTTGTCGAGCGCTCCTCGCGCGCGGGCGGCTGCGCCGCGAGCTTCGAACACCTCGGCCACGAGTTCGAGACGGGCGCGGGACTCTACGCCTGCTGGGAGCCGGGCGGGTTACACGAAAGAGTCTTCGCGGAGTTGCCAGTCACGATGCCCGAGGCGCGCGAGGTCTCGCCCGCCTACACCGTGCGCCTGCCCGGCGTCGCGGATGTGCGCGTCGGGAGCACGCCGGAAGAGTTCTACGAGACGCTGCGCGCGTCCTTCCCCGAATGCACAGACGCGGCCGCCGGCTTCTACCGCGAAGCCTCACAAATCGCCGACGCTCTCCGCCGCGCCGCGCGCCACACGCCCGCACTCGCCAACGCGTCGCGACTACAACTCATGCGACTCGCGGCCGGTGAGCCGCGACTTGCCGCGCGCATCCTCAGCGCGCGCGGCGACACCACGACTACGCACTTCGCCGGAACCTCCGCGCGCTTCCGGCGCTTCGTTGACGCGCAGCTTCAGACGTTCGCGCTGTGCCCGTCCGATTCCTGCTCTTACCTCTACGCCGCGGTCGCGCTCGCAGAGCCGCTGCGACCGTTGTACGCGTTGCGCGGCGGCGCGCAGGCCCTAGCCGACGCGCTTGTCGAATCGATCATGAAGAGCGGCGGGACTGTCCGTCTCGACACGACCGCGCTCCGGCTCGCTTTCGATTCGAACGGGCGCACGAACGGCGTCACGCTGCTGAGCGGCGAGACCATCGGGGCCACACGCGCCGTCGTCAGCAACCTCACCGTCTGGGACACCTACGGCAAGCTCGTCGGCGCCGAGCACACGCCGGCAAACGTCCGCGCAAAACTAAAAAGTCTGCGCGGCTCGGGCGCGTACCAGATTTTTATAAGCCTCGACGAAGAGGCCGCGCGCCGTCTGCCCTCTGACAAAATCCTCGTGCTCGACGATTGGCAGGAGGGGCGAGAGTTCGACGCCGAGAGCGCGCTCTTCATGCTCGGCGCCGCGCCCGAATGGGACGCGCGCGCGCCGGAGGGCAAGCGCGCCGCGACCGTCTCGGCCTTCACCGACGCCGAGCAGTGGTTCGCCTTCCACTCCGACGAGACGGAGCACGAAGAGCAGGACGCGCGCACGCTCGAAGCCCTCTGGTCGCGTCTGCACGCGGCGCTCCCCGAACTCGGCGACGGCGCCGAGGTCTTCGAGACGGCGACGCCGCGCACCTTCTACGAACGCACGCGCCGTCGGCTCGGCATGGTCGGCGGCCTCCCGCGCACGCCCGACCTTCTCAACGGCCCGCACGCGCTCACGCACAGGACGAGCGTCCCGAACCTCCTCCTCGTCGGAGACACGGTCTTCCCCGGCGCCGGTCTCGCCCCCGTCACGCACTCGGCCTTCGTCGTCGCAAACGAACTCGCGCCCGCGACGGGAAAGGCGCCGAGAACTGTCTGACCATGAGAAGGAGATGGAAATGGTTCGCGGCCCCGGCCCTCGTCGTCCTACTGGCGGGCTGCGTGTTCTACGTGGTGCTGTCGCGGACGAAGGGCGCGGTCTTGCCCGAGCACAAGTATTTTCAGATGGACGGCGGCCGTCCGCTGGTCATCGCGCACAGAGGCGGCGCGGGGCTGTGGCCCGAGAACACGCTCTACGGCTTCGAGCGCGCGGCCGCGCTGGGCGTTGACGTAATTGAGACGGATGTTCACGTGACGAAAGACGGCGAGCTGGTCATCTTTCACGACGATACCGTAGACAGGACTACGGACGGCGCGGGCCGGGTCGGCTCGTTGACGCTCGCCGAGTTGAAGAGATTGGACGCCGCCTACCGCTTCTCGCCCGACGGCGGCCGAAGCTTCCCGCTCAGGGGCTCGGGCGTCACAGCGCCCACGCTGCGCGAGGTCTTCAACGCGCTCCCGCAGATGCGCTTCAACATCGAGCCGAAGCAGGTCTCGCCCTCGATTGTCCCGCCCCTATGCCGCATGATCCGCGAGCACGGGATGGCGGACAGAGTCCTGGTCGCCTCTTTCAGCGGGGCCGTGCTGGCGGAGTTCCGTCGCGAGTGCCCGGAGGTCGCGACCTCCGCCGCGACGGGTGAGGTCGCAAGCTTCCTCGCACGGCAGGAGGCGGGGCTCGCCTCCTCCTACAGCCCGACCATGCAGGCGCTTCAGGTTCCCGAGTACGCGGGCGCGCTGCCCGTGCTGACGCGCGGCTTCGTCGAGTCCGCGCACGGCCGCAACCTGCGCGTCCACGCCTGGACGGTCAACGCCGAAGGCGACATGCGCCGCCTCATCGACATGGGCGTGGACGGCATCATGACCGACTATCCCGACAGGCTTTTGAAAGTCCTCGGGCGCGCCGCGCCGCGTTGAAGCTTCCTCCGCACCCGAATCGTCGCAAACGGAATCGCCCCGACAGCGGCACGGCCGTCGGGGCGATTCACGTTCTTCGAAAGAGAGAGACTACTGGTCGCGGGTCGGGCTAACCGGCTCGGCACTTTTCACGCGCCCGAACCCCTCCGTCGATTCGATGCGCGGCGGCGGGCTCATGGGCGGGTTCGCAGGATGGAAGTCGCGCCCGCCGCCGGAGTTGGAACTGCCCGAACCTGCGCTGCCCGAGCCGCCGGAGCGATCCACGCCGCGGTCGCCCCACGACCCGGCGCCCGAATTGCGGCCGCTCCACGTTCCGGCGCCCGGGTTGGAGCCGGTGCCGCGGCCGTCGCCGGGATTGGAGTAACCCGGCGTCCAGCCGCCGTTCGGATACGACGGCCGCACGCCCGTGTCGTAGCCGTGGCCGTAGGGCGAGCGCCAGCCGTAGACGAGGGGCAGGAACGTGTAGCAGCGCGCGCTGGAGTTGTAGAACCAGAAGCCGTAGCTGCCCCAGCTTCGACCGAAGATGTCGTCGAAGCTTCGGTCGTTGAAGGCAGCCATCAGGGCGTTGCGCGTCAGCTTCTCGTTGGCCTTCGCCAGCTCCCTGCCGCGCTCGCGGCTCCAGAGGTCGAGTTCGTCGCGCCACTTCTTGTCGAGCTTCGCGACCTCGACGGCGCCGCCGCCGGACACGCGCGCGACGTTGCCGCCCTTGACCACCGTCCCGCCCACGAGGGCACGTCCCTTCGTGACGGCCACCTCCGCCGGCCCGCCCTCGGGCGCGTTCAAGCGGTAGACGCCGCTGCGCACGATGGTAACGACCGCCCCGCGCATCTTAACCTCTAGCCAGATTCTCATGTCGCCGTAGCCCGTCGCCTCGACGACCGCGCTGCCGCGTGTGAGATCGACCCGCAGGTCTTCAACGTCCGCGCTCGCCAGCGTGAACTCCGTGCCCCCGCCCGCGCGGAAGTAGGAGCCGGGGTTGAGCAGAACCTCGACCCGCCCGTCCGGGCCCGTGCGGACTGTGTCGCCGCTCTTCAACTCGTCCGAGGTCGAGAGGGCGAGCCATTCGGCCGACGCCGCGCGCCGCACCTTCACGTCGCCCGTGACGAGGTTGACGCCGCCCGCGCGCGCCGAGATGACACGCGCGTCGCGCACGTCCGCGCGCGCCACGCCGAGCATGCACGCGCAGACGAAAGCCAGCGCCGAGAGACTTCGCATTGAAGCTTTCCTGAACTGTTTCATGTGGGCACCGCCTTGGAAGACTACGTGACTCGAAGGGAGAGCGTTGTTTATCCGCCGAGAGCATACTCCCGCACGCGCGGCGCGACAAGAGCCGGGCCGACAATGAGCCCGGCCCCCGTGTTTGAAGTGAGGTCAAAGGGACAGCGTCAGCGGCCCGACGCGAGGCGGAGGGCGTCGGCGGCGTCGGACTCTGCGCCGCGGACGATTGTGACCGTGTCGCCTTCGAGTCTCAGGCGCGTGACGGACGCGCCTTCCCGCCACTCGCGCTCGGACTCGTTGTGCGCGCCGGGGCCGGGCGCGGCGCGCTGCTGAAGCATCTGGTTGTACGCGCGGAAGAACTCCTGTGCATCGCGCGGCGTGTCCCAGAGCGTCCGCCAGACGAAGAGCGGCGCGCGCCCCTCGCGCTCGAAGACGAACGAGCGGTCGCCGCCCCAGCCCGCGGCCGCGCGCCGCGCTTCATCAACTGTGACGCCCGCCAACAGAAGCCCGCGCACGCCGATCTCGCCGAGCGGCGTCGTCGCTACCGGGCGCCAGCCCTCGTCCGCGAACTCGTCCAGGTCAAGCTCGACCTCGCGCGCCGGCTCGCCCGAGAGATACTTCTCCGGGTGCAAAACCTGCTCTGAAGACTGCGGCGGGCGACGGAAGACATCGTCGATGCTGACGGCCGGGCGCGCGCGCCGCAGCGTCTCGACGAAGTGCAGGCCGTCGCGGTAGCGGAAGATGAAGGTCTCCGTGAGCAGCGGCGGGAAGAAGGCGCCGATGCCCTTCCTGTATTGAGCGTAGCGCTCGTCCTCCTCGCGCGTCAGGTCTTCGACCGACTTGCGCGCCCACGCGTCGCCGCGCGTGGCCCTGCGCTCGACGCTGACGGCGTCGCCCTCGACGAGCGCGAAGGCGGCCTCCTCGCTGTCGAAGCTGAAGGGGCGCGCGAGCAACAGCTTGAGCAAATCGAAGTGCTGATCCTGTAAGGCGTGGACGAACTCGTGCGTGAGCAACCCCGAGTCGCGCACCCCGCCGCGCTCCGTGACTAAGAGCACCTGCTTGTCGAGCGGCGAGTAGGTCGCGCCCGCCGTCGCCGCCGTGAAGCTGACGGCGAGCGAGGCGAGGTCTGTCCCTTCGGGCAGCATCCCGCCCGCGACCGCCAGACGGCTCAGCCCTTTCAAGTCGTCCGTGCCGAGCACGTCCGCGACCTCCTTCGTGCGCGTCCCGTACTCCCAGCCCGACAGCTCCGTCATCCCCACTTCGCCGCGCCATTCGAGCCCGCGCACGCTCGAAGCCGACTCCGCCGCGCGCTCGCGCAGCGACTTCAGACGCGGCGAGAGCGGCCGCAAAGGGAGCGGCGGCTGGCTCCGACGCGCGGGCGCGGGCGCGTCCGGCG
>CAXTSK010000340.1:0-6043 GCA_964246655.1 uncultured Pyrinomonadaceae bacterium | reverse complement strand
GCGCACGCGCGCGTCCGTCGCGGCGAAGGGTCGCACGACCTCGCCCGTGTCGTCCGCGGAGCCGTCGTCCACGACGACCAGTTCCCAGTCGCCGAACGTCTGCGCCCGCACGGACTCGACGGACTCCGCGAGGTAGCGCCCCGCGTTGTACGCGGGCATCAGCACACTGACGAGCGGCGACATACCCTCTGCCATCTATACGCGCGGAGGACGTGCGTCCTCTCGACTCAGTTTGACCAGCCCGTGCCTCTCGTAGTTGCGCGGGCGCGCCCGCTCAAGGAGGTACTGCCGGTAAAAATGTACCTGCTTGAGCAGAACCATCTCCCATTCGGGCATCCCCTCCGGGCTCTGACACTCGCGCCTCCTTTGCGCCCGCCATTTTGCCAGCCGCAGGCGCGCCAGCGCGAGTTCGATGCGCGGCCGCCGCACCTCCTCGTGCTCCCAGTGGTGAGCCCAGTAGGCGCTCGAACGTCCCATCTTGCGCGCCGTGTCGAGGAAGTTCGCGCGCGCGAGCCTTGACTCTTCGAAGTGGTGCTCGACCGTCACGCCGAAGGCGGAGACCACACGGTAACCCGCGCGCTTGAGCTGGAACGAGAAGAGCGACTCGTCGTGGAAACCCGACGCGCCGGGGCCAAGCTCCGTGTCGAACGCGGGTACGCGTTCGAGCACCTCGCGCGAGAACGCCATGCTCGCGCCGACCATGTGCTCCGGCTCATCTGGATTGAGGCTGTCGGTCGAAGCCAGCCACGCCCTGTGCATCCAGCCCATCCACGGCCGCTCAAGGTGCGGCGCGATCTTCACCCCGCCCGCGACGGCGTGCGCGTCTCCCGCGAGCAGCGGCGCGCACATGACTTCGATCCAGTCAACGGGCGGGCGCACGTCGTCGTCCGTGAACAGGATGAAGCGGCCCCGCGCCGCCGCCAGCCCCGCGTTGCGCGCGAAGCACTGCCCCTGCCGCGGCTCGAAGAGGTAGACGATAGGAATTTGATTTTCGAGCCGGTAGTTCTTAACAAGCTCCGCCGTCCCGTCCTTCGATGCGTTGTCGATGACTATCAGCTCGCACCTCAACCCAACGGGGACGCGCGCGCGCCCGACCGCGTCGAGCGTCAGGCGCAGGCTCTCGCGGTGGTTGTAGGTGCAGATGACGATGGAAACGTCCATAGGCTAAGCCGTCAACTCAACAAAGGGCGCAGCAGCTCTGAGTAACGCTTGACGCACGCCTCCTTGCTGAAAAGTCGGGAGCGCTCACGCGCCGACTCCGACATGCGCGCACGAAGTCTTTCGTCAGTCACGAGCGCGAGCGTGTGGCCCTTCAGCTCTTCGAGCGTGTCCCAGAGGAAGCCGTCCACGCCGTGCCGCACGATCTCGGGCTGGCCGCCCTTTCTGATGACGACGGGGACGCAGCCGGCGGCCATCGCCTCGACGGTCGAGATGCCGAAGTGCTCGGCCAGCTCGGGGCGTTGCTCCTCGTCCTCGCCGTAGCCCGCGGCGTGCCAGAAGATGCTCGCCCGTTCGAAGAGGCTTCTCAATTCATCGCGTTTGAGTTCGGCCCGCACGCCCGCGTTGCGGCACAGGGCCGCTTGCTCTTCGAGCGAGGCGAAGAAGGCGCGGTGCGCGTCCGTGTCGCGCAGGCCGCCGACCGTCCTGTACTCCCAGCCCGGAAGATCCGGCTCAAGCTCTCGGTAGGCCGCGAGCATCTCCGGCTGGTTCTTCGTGTGCCCTTCGCCGCGCAGCGCGAAGCGCCCGACGCTGAGGATGAGCTGCTCCTTCGGCACGACTTCGAAGCGCGTGTCCACCGGCGGGAAGACGACTTCGCTCTCGACCTCCCAACGCCTGTGCGTCCAGCGCCGCGTAAAGTCGGAGATGGAGGTCGCCACCTGATAGCCCGCCAGCCGCCGACGCCACTCGAAACGACGGTAGGCGCGCTCGACCGCCTGCCGCAACGCGTTCTTCCGTTGCAGCTCCTCAGGCAACTCCAAAAGATGTGGGGCGGTCGCCGTGGGAAAGAGCACGATGAGCGCCCCGCGGCGCGCGTGGCAGAAGGGCGGGATGTCGTGGAGCGTGGCGACGAAGAGGTCGTAGGGCGAGCTGAGCGAGGCGTGCCAGGCGCGCGCCGCGCGGAAGCGTTCCCGCGGGTTCGTGCGGTAGGGCGTCGGTTCGTAGTCGCGCTCGACGAAGCGCGCGGTGACGCGCGAGAGGTCTGCGCCGGAGGCGGCCGCGACCTTCTCGACGGAGAGCCCCGGCATGTGGTGGACGATCTCGACGGCGTGCTCGCGCGCGAGCGACTCGGCCACCAGCGCCACCAACGTCTCCGACCCGCCGACGCCGTGGCCGACCGGCTCGTTGTAGACTCCGACCCTCAAAGGGTTCCGCCGGCGGGTGATACCCCGCGTCCCTCGAAAATTTCCAGAGTCTGATCCATCGCGCGCTCCCAGGAGAGGCGCGCGCGCGCCAACTCCAACGCGCCGCGCCCGAGTCTCTGCCGCAGCCCCTCGTCGTCCATCAGCGACTCGACGGCGGCGGCCAGCGCCTCCGGCTCCCGCGGGGGGCAGAGGAGGACGTTCTCGCCGTCCCGGATGCCCGGGTCGAGCACCTCGGGGCGGGTGGTGACGATGGGGATGCCGTGCGTCGCCGCCACCGAGAAGGTGCTGTTGTTGAGGTAGACTCCCGAGTCGAACGGCAGCACGCACGCATCGGCGCTCCGGAAGTAGACGGAGACCTGCTCGGTGTCGCTCGGGCAGTAACCCGTCCAGACGACCCTGTCGCCGACGCCGAGGCGGCGCGCCATCTCCCGCAGTTCCTCCGCGTAGAGGGGGCGGCCCATCTCCTTCAGGACGACCTCGTTGCTCCCCCCGGCGGCCACCAGCCGCACGCCGCCGCGGCTCGCCGCGACACGGCCGAGCGCGCTCAGCAGAGTCTCAAGTCCCTTCTGCGGATAGATGTAGCCGTAGTAGATCAGCAGGAACTCGTCGTCGGCCACCGACAGCTCCGCGCGCCCGCGCCGGCGCGTCACGCCTCCCTCCTCCGGCGCGATCTTCATCAGCGGGGGGGGCGGGATGACGACGCACTTCTCGGCCGCGCGCCGGTAGTGCTGCTCGACCATGGGGAGGTGACTGTCGCTGAGCAGGATGACGCCATCGCTGTCGCGCAGGATGGTGCCGTAGCCCTGATCCAGGTCGCGCGTGCCGAACGCATGCGCCGCGGCCCTGTAGGCGACGCTCGCCGCCCGCCGGCTCAAGTCCAGCTCGATGCCGACGGGCCACTCGATGAGCGTGACGGCCCGCGCGCGCCGGAGCAGCCGTTTGAGCGGCGTGAGCGCGAAGGTGATCATCGGGTGGTTGTGATAGATCAGCCCGTGGAAGTGCAGGTTAACCACGTCCGGCTTGAGGCGGCGCGCCAGCCGCAAGAGCTTCGGCAGCTCGCGCCACGACCAGTCGCGCATCAGCGGATGAACGCGCACTCCGGCCGGCGACTGCACGCCCTCGATGCCGGAGGTGAGGACGTGCACGTCGGCCCCGCGGGCGGCGAGGTGCTGCGCGAAGTGGAAGGCGTAGTTGGCGCCCCCGGACTGGACGGGCGGGAACGTCGCCGAGATGATCAGGACTCTCATAGGGCCGCCGAGCGATAAACCTCCAGCGTCTGCGCTACCGTCTTGTGCCAGCCGAAATGCTTCGCCCTCAGCCTCCCCTTCCGGATCAGCTCCTCGCGCGCGGCGCCGTCGTCCACCAGCAGCAGCAGCCTACTTATTAGCTCATCCTCTCGGCGCGGGTCAAACAAGAGACCGGCGTCGCCCACGACCTCGGGGAGGCTCGTCGTGTTCGCCACGACGGCCGCCGTCCCGCACGCCATCGCTTCGAGCGGCGGGATGCCGAAGCCCTCGTAGAGCGACGGGTAGACCAGCGCGAGGCTGCACCGGTAGAGCTTAGCCAAGTGCTCGTCGCCCGCCTGGCCGTAATGCTCGACACGGCCCGCGAGCTTGAGGCCGGCGACGAGCCCCTCCTCTTCGGCCGTGAAGGGCGGGCCGACGACGCAGAGCGCGAGACCGGGCCGCGACGCGGCGACGCGTGCGAAGGCGCGCAGGAGCCCCCCGAAGTTCTTGTAGGGCGCGCGGCTGCCGACGTAGAGGAAGTAGGGGCGCTCGGGCACCGGCTCGGGGCCGTGCGAGAGCGACTCGTCGATCTCCGACGCGAGGTAGATAACTGAGACCCTCTCCTCGGGCACCGGGTAGCGTTCGAGCAGGGACTTCTTCGTGTGCTCGGAGATGCAGATGATGCGCGCGGCCGCACGCACGGCGCTGCGCTTCCACTCGGCGTGCTCGCCCGTCGGATCCTGCTCTGCGGGGAAGACTTCGTCGATCATGTCCCAGACCGTGAGCACCGTCGGCGCGCGATACGAGCCGACCGGCCGCCCCGTCATGAGCCTGTAGTAGGTGGGGTGGACGAGGTCGAAGCGCCCCCGCGCGCAGTACTCGTCCAGCAGCTCGTCCCTGAGCTTCGCGGAGTAGAGGCCGAGCCTGTGGGAGAAGTTTTCGAGCCGCGGCATCCGCCCGCCGTACCCGCAGACTTTGAGGTTCGGGTGCGAGGGGAAGTTGACGGCGTGCCTCCGCCCGACCAGCAGCGTGGGCCGGTAGCCGCGCGGCAGCCCGCCGATCACGTTGGCAAAGTAGCGGTTGATGCCCCCGGCCGCCTGCCACTCGAAGACCTGCCCGTCGTAGAGGATGCGCATGAAGGGAATAGTCGGCAGTAGCGGACGGCAGACGGCAGTCGAAGACCTTGAACTTGAGAGCGTTCTTGTTTCGACTCCGGCGGCTTAACGCAGGGCCATAAATAATTCTCGCAGCCGGTCAACTGCCTGCTGCCGTCCGCCTACTGCCTGCTGCTTTTGGCGACCGCTTCCAGGTCGGACTGCACCATCTCGCCGACCAGCCGGGCGAAGGTGTAGTCCGGGCTCCAGCCGAGCGCGCTCCGGGCCTTGGTGGAGTCGCCGACCAGCAGGTCAACCTCCGCCGGGCGCTGGAAGCGCGGGTCGGTCTTCACGTACTCGCGGTAATCGAGCCCGACCTCGGCGAAGGCCAGCTCGCAGAACTCTCTGACCGAGTGCGTCTCGCCCGTCGCCACCACGAAGTCGTCTGGCCCCTCCTGCTGAAGGATGAGGTACATGGCGCGCACGTAGTCCCGGGCGTGCCCCCAGTCCCTTTTGGCGTCGAGGTTGCCGAGCCGCAACTCGGACGCCACCCCGAGTTTAATCTTCGCCACCGTCGAGGTGATCTTGCGCGTCACGAACTCGAAGCCGCGCCGCGGCCCCTCGTGGTTGAAGAGGATGCCGGAGGCGCAGAACATCCCGTACGCCTCGCGGTAGTTGCGGGTCAGCTCGAAGCCGGCCACCTTGCTGATGCCGTAGGGGCTGCGCGGGTGGAAGGGCGTCGTCTCCTTCTGCGGCACCTCGCGCACCTTGCCGAACATCTCCGAGGAGCCGGCGAAGTAGAACCGGCACTTCGGACGCAGTTCTCTCAGCGCGGCCAGCACGTAGTGCGTGCCGTTGATGTTCGTGTTCATCGTCGAGAAGCCGTCGGCGAAGCTCTCGGCGACGAACGACTGCGCGGCGAGGTGGTAGCACTCGTCAAACTCGACATGGCTCACGACGCTGAAGATCGACGGGTAAGACTCCAGGCTCGCGGCGTGGAGCGTGACCCGGTCGAGCAGGTGCGCGATGCGGCCCGTGCGCCGCTCGGGGTCTTCGAGCGCCACACGGCGCACCAGCCCGTGCACCTCGTACCCTTCCGAGAGCAGGTGTTCGGCCAGGTAGGAACCGTCCTGCCCCGTGATGCCGGTAATAAGCGCCTTCTTCGTCAAAGCTTGCCCCCGCCTCAGCCGTGCGCGGCCGCGGCGTCTTCGCGGCCCGCCAGCTCCGGCACGAGCCGCGCGCACTCCAGTATGTTGCCGAAGCCCGCCTCGCTCCCGAAGACCGAGAGCGGCAGCGAAGCCGGCCTGTCTTCGCCGCCGCGCCGGCGCTGCTGATCGGCTCGCCGTCGTTCGCGGCGGAG
>CAXTSK010000339.1:0-6069 GCA_964246655.1 uncultured Pyrinomonadaceae bacterium | reverse complement strand
GCGAGCATGGGCGGCCTGTGCCAGCCCTTCTGATACAGCCGTTTACGCAGCTCGATGGCCCGGCTGCATATCACGCCTGGTTCGTTTCGTTTACTGCCGCAAACGCATTACTCCGCGCGCAGTGCCTGCATGGGCTCGATCGCCGACGCGCGTTGCGCCGGAACCGCGCTGGCAATGAGTGCGCTGACGCCGAGCCCGGCGCAGGCGCCCCGCCGGAACTGTTCGCGCCCGGCCCCTGTTCGAGGAACATGTACTTGCTGTTCTGCTCCTTGATCGAGAGGCCGACCTTCGCGCGCAGCGGCGTGCCGTCCGCGGCGATGTGGTCGAAGTCGAGGGAGACGTTGTCCACGACCCCGTCGATGATCAGCGTGCCCCAGTGGAAGCGGAGCTTCGGCGGCGCCGACTTGTCCTCGCCCTGCCCGCGTGGGATGACGAACTTCTCGACGAGGGCGGTCTTCTCGCGCACGTCGCGCGGCTGGTCGGTCGTGCCCTCGTCGGCGGTGTCGAAGACGAGGTCGAGCGTGAGCGTCGTCGAGCTTGAGCCGAGGTACTGGCGCGCGGGGCTGCCGCGCGTCTCGCCGCCCGAGGCGGTGTTGCTGAGCGCGAGGCGCAGCGTCGTCGGGTTGAACTGCACCTTGACGGGCTCGCCGACAGGCGTCGCCTGCTCGTCGCTCGTAATCTCCTGGAGCGTGGCCTTCGCTAGTTCGCCCATAACCTTCTCACGCCATCCCTCTGAAAGTTCTCACGGCCTGACGAGCCGCAGCCCTTCGTGCGCGATGTGCAGCTCTTCGACGGCGACCTCGCCGGTCTTGGCGTTGAGCTGCGGGCCGACGATCTTGGCGGGCAGGCCGCGGTCGAAGACCCACGAGGCGACGACCGTGTCGCCGACGCTCATGACCTCGATGATGCCGTCATAGCGGGCGACGGGGCGCTCGCCCGCGGCCACGCTCTGGAGCCACGTCCAGAGGTCGGCGTTGACCTCGCCCGAGTCGCCGTAGAACATCCCGCGCTTGAGCACGATGTTGGTGTACTTGGCGCGGCCGACGCGGCGGATGACGCCGTCGTTACGCCCGCCCTCCAGGTACTCCTGCACGTCCATCTCCAAGTCGAGCCCCGAGCACTCCTGAAACGCGCCGTCGCCGAGCGGCGCGCCCGTGGGCGAGTCCTCGGGCTGCTGCGCGCCCGACTCGCCGGCCGCGCTCTTGCGCAGCTTGATCTGAAAGCGGAAGCTGCGGAGCAGCGTGTCCTCGGCCATCACCTCACCCTTGTTTTCGGCTTCACTCCTCGACCGTGAGCGTCCCGTCGCCGTCGCGCGCGAGCCTGAGCACGATGAATTCGAGCGGCGAGGCGGGGGCGATGCCGACGTGTGCGACGAACTGCCCGGCGTCGGTGACGTAGGGCGGGTTCAGCGTCTCGTCGCAGCGGACGAAGAAGGCTTCGTCCTCGGTGGCGCCGCGCATCGCGCCCGCGCGGTAGAGCTGCCGGAGGTACGCGCGCAGCAGTTGGCTCACCTCGCGGCGCAGGCCCGCCGTGTTCGGCTCGAAGACGACCCACTGCGTCTTCTCTTCGAGCACGCGGCGCAGCATCGTGATGAGCCTGCGGACGCTCAGTTGAATGTATTCGGGGTCGCGGCTGAGCGTGCGCGCGGCCGTCAGGCGCACGCCGTCGCGCTCGCGCAAGTAAACGTTGACGCCCTGCTGATGCAACTCGTCGTGACGCGCGGGCGAGACGGCCTCCGCGGCGGCGACCACGCCCGCGGCGATGACGTTCGCCGGGCCGGGCGGGACTCCGAAGGCGGCCTCCTGGCGGGCGATGATGCCGGCGGCGACGGCCGAGGGCGGCACGCTGATGAGTGCGTCGCGGCTGTCGTCGCGGCGCGAGACGGTGACCCATGGGTGATAGGCCGCCGCGTAGGACGAGCTGAAGTTCGAGCGCCACTTCAAAATCTGCCGGTGGCCGATGCCGGGCGGCACGTCGAGCAGGACGACGAAGGATCGGAGCGAGTCGGCCAGCTCGACCAGCCGCGACTGAAGCGCGGTGATCTGCGCGAGGTCTGAGGGCAAGCGTGGGTCGAGTCGCAGTCCCTCAAGCTCTTCGAACGGCTGCCCCTGCTGCGGCGCGGCGGGCGGCAGATCGACGCAGGTCTCGAAGGTCGGCCCGGCCAGTGAGACGACTTCCATGACCGGCTCCGCGGGGACGAGCGGCCCGGGCGAGTAGAGGTCGGGGACGACGAGCGAGGAGAGGCCGGAGAGCTGCGTGAGCGCGTGAACGCCCGAGCCCGGCTCCTCGTCGCCGAGCGTCCAGCCCGCGTCGAAGAAGTCTTCGGGCGTGATCTCGGCGTAGCGGTCTTCACCGCCCGCGAACTGTGGCGATGGAGGAACGGCGGAGACCGTCGGCGCGAGCGTCTCGGCCGAGAGTGCAGAGAGGATGACTTGCGAATCGATCCATGAAGCATGCGGGTAGACGAGGCGCGACTCGTAGCAGAGGACGGTCGCGACCCAACGCGGGTGGCCGGACGACAGGCCGAGGCGCGTGTGCTGCTCGCTCCGGCCGTCGCCGTCCGAGACCGTGAGCGTGCCTTCGACAATCTCCGCCTCCTCCGGCACGGCCACGGTGGCGTCGTCGAACATCGCGCGCAAACGCCAGCCCGGGCGCTCTTCGCGACCCTCGCGCACGAGGCTCTCGACGTAGCGCAGCACGCTCACGCCGCCCGGCTCGCGCAGTCGCAACGCCGTGCCCACGCTCACGTCCGAGTCGTCCGAGAGGATGAGCCCCGCGTTCGTCGCGGACTCGAAGGCCAAAGGGCGCGCCGTGTAGGCGAACGACGCGCGCAGGCCGTTGCCCCACGCGCCTTCGTCGCGCGCCGCGAGGCGGAGCGGCCCGGCCCAGGTCTCCGCCCCCGCGACTTCACCCTCGGCGACGCCGCCCGCGTTCTTCGACGCGTCGTTGTACTCGTGCACGACGCGCGCGACATAGGCGCGGCGGCCGCCCTGCTCGAAGAAGGCGGCCACCGCGTAGGGGAGCAGCCCCGGCCCCTCGAAGCCGCCGAAGAGTCGTCGGTACTCGTCGAAGCTCTCGACCAAGACGGCGACGGTGCGGCGGCGCGGCCGCGCGGGCTCGACGCAAGGGCCTTCGTCGCGCCACTTCTCGTCGAAGACGGGGACGCGCACTGGGCCGCGCGGCGCGACGCCGACGAAGGCGCACACGTCCATTCGCACGCCCGTCAGCGAGCGCAGCGGCGCGTCCGGGTACGGGTAGATGCCCGGCGCGCCGAGGCCGATGGTGGGGAGCGTCGGCATCTCGCTTTACTTGTACTCGATGCCCTCGTGGACGAGCGAAAGCTCCTCCATCGCCACCTCGCCGCCGCCCTTGGCCGCGAGCGTCGGCCCCGTCCACTTCTTCGGCTGCGCGCGCCGCAGAGTCCACGCGGCGACCGATTGGCGCGCCTCGTCGAGCAGCGTGATGGTGACGTTGCGCGGGTCGGCCGTGCCGTCGCGCACGCCCTTGAGCCACTCGAAGAGGTCGAGCGAGCCGACGAGGCCGCGCTTCAAGGTCACGTCGTCAACCTTGTGCGTGTTCGGCACCTTGCGCGTCGTGTTGAAGCGCTCGTTGCCGTTGCGGTACTCGGAGTAGCTGACCTCCATGCCGAGGCCGGAAACGTCGGAGAAGCCCCCGACAATCGTCCCTTCGGAGCCGTCGCCCTGCGCGCCGCCGAGGGCGACGATGTAGTTGAAAGCCCCGTACGGGTTGTCGCGGAATGTCGCCATTGCTTAGCTCCTTTCAAGACTCCCACTAGATTTTCGACTCGGCGGTGAACTGCCCGATGCGGAAGATGACGAACTCGGCCGGCTTGACCGGCGCGACGCCGACGAGCGCGATGAGACGGCCGTTGTCGAGGTCGTTCTGCGTCATCGTCGTGCGGTCGCAGCGGACGAAGTACGCCTCCTCGGGCTTGTCGCCTAAGAGCGCGCCGTCGCGCCAGAGGACGAGCAGGAAGTCTTCAATCGTCTGCCGGATGTTGTCCCAGAGGCGGCGGTTGTTCGGCTCGAAGACGGCCCACTGGGTGCCGCGGTCGATGGAGTGTTCGATGTAGATGAAGAGGCGTCGGACGTTGACGTACTTCCACTCGGGGTCGCTGCTCATCGTGCGCGCGCCCCAGACGCGGTTGCCGCGCCCCTCGAAGAAGCGCAGGGCGTTGATGCCCTCGGGGTTCAAAACGTCCTGCCGCGCCTTGTTGATGTTGGCCTCGAAGCGCGTGAGGCCGCGGACGACCTCGTTGGCGGGAGCCTTGTGGACGCCGCGCTCGATGTCGGAGCGGGCGTAGATGCCCGTGACGAAGCCGGAGGGCGGCAACATCAGGCGGCGCGGCGGGGCGCCCTGCGCGACGCGCTCGGTCGGGTCGAGGATTTCGATCCAGGGGTGGTAGATGGCGGCGTACTTGCTGTCGAACTTGCCGCGGAAGGCGCGAATCTCGGTCATCGAGCTGCCGCGCGGCCCGTCCACGACGGCGATGCGGTACTTCAGACGCTCGGCGTGGCCGATGAGGTAGCCGGCGGCCACCTCGTTGAGCGTCGGGTCGTCGTAGGTGCTGGCGTCGGGCGCGGCGACGATGGCGATGTCGTCAATCTCGCCGAGGGCTTCGAGCCCCGTCGCCTTGACGCTGGCGTCGTCCGGGTTGGCCTCGGCGCCGAGGAGGTCGTCGGGCGAAGCGAGAAGCCCGTCGTGCCCGCCCGTCAGGCGCGGCGTGCCGTTGCCCTGCAAGGCGACGGCGAGGCGCGCGGGGAGGAAGGCCGCCGCGGCCGCGTCCTCGAAGGGCACGCGGAGCCAGACGACGGCGTCCTCGTCCTCGGGGTCGTCCTTCTGAAGAATCTTGCCGATGTAACGCTTCTGCGCGGGGTCGGCGCCCAGCTCGTTATAAACGTCCACGCGGTCGGGGCCGACGCGGACGATGACCTGAAGCTCAACGAGCTGGACGGTGTCGGTGTTAACGAGCGCGACAGGGCCGCCCACGCCGAGGAAGGTCTGCTGGCCGTCTTGATCCACCTGGACGACGCGCAGGTTGTTGACGACGAGCGCGTCGTTGCCGTCGGGCAAAGGGTTAGTACCGTCGGGCAGCACTTCGACGACCGCGCCGTGCTTGGCGCGCCGCGCCTGCGGCCCGAAGACGGGGTGCGTGAAGTTGATGTTCTTGCTGCGGACGACGCGGGTCTCGACGAGGACGTTGCCGTAGCTGCCAGGCCAGCGGGCCTGCCAGACGGCGTTGACGTTGTTGGCGTCGCCCGTCGAGATGCTCATCGAGGCGAGGCCGAAGTCGGGCACGAGCGGGTCGGCGGTGGCGCGCGGCGTGAAGACGCGCGAGACGTAGAGGCGCTTGCCGCCGTTGGCGAAGAAGGCGCGGGCGGCGTGCGCGAGGTAGCAGAGCCGATCCTCCTCGCCGGCCTGCCCGACGTTGAGATTTTCAAGTCCGCCGTAGACGCGCTCGAAGTCTGTGAAGGAGGTGATGAGCCGCGGCTCCGTGGTGCGCGGGCCGTCGGTGTACTGGACGGGGCCGTAGCGCGCCATGCCCGCGAACCCGGTCGTTGAGGTCGAAACGCCTTCGATGGATTTCGAGCGGAAGCTGACTTCCTCGACGTAAACTCCTGGTGCTAGGTATTCCGGCATTGGGGTAGCTCCTTTTCGTTAGCACGCTTCGGGCGCTCAAGAGAAGACGAAGGGGTCGATCCCGCTCAGCAGTCTTCCCAGAAAGAAATTGACGGTCCGCTCGCTCGACGGCGTCGAGACGTAGTCGGCGGGCAGGGCCGTGCCGTCCATGACGGGGTCGGGCGACTGGCCGGGCGGCGCGGCCTCCTCCGGCTGCAAGTCCCAGAGCGAGTCCTCTTCGTTGGCGGCGGGCGGGCCTGGCGCCTGCTGCGGGCCGAAGACGGTGACGACGACGGGAACGGGGTCGTCAAACTTGCCCAGCTCGTCGAAGGGGCTGGCGCGCGGGCCGAGCATGAGGAGGAATTCGCCGCGGTCGTCGCCGTGTGCGCGCCCGACCACCTCCTGCGAGCCGGGCAGCCGCGCCTCGAC
>CAXTSK010000338.1:0-6113 GCA_964246655.1 uncultured Pyrinomonadaceae bacterium | reverse complement strand
CCGCATTCGCCTGCGGTACCCCCCCGGGCGAGCAGCGCGCCCGCGGGATGTTGCTGCATGAGCCGGCCGCGGGCGGCTACCAGCCCGAGCGCGTCTTCGAGCGTGAAGACGCCCGCGAGGCACGCGGCGACGTACTCGCCGACGCTGTGGCCGATCATCGCCTGCGGGCGCACGCCCCACTCGCGCCACAACTGCGCCAGCGCGTACCCGACCGCGAAGAGCGCGGGCTGCGCGAAGAGAGTCTGCCTCAACCTCTCCGCGGCCTCGGCGGCGTCTGCGCCTTCCGGCGGGTAGACGACGCCGCGCAAATCCGCCCCGAGGTACGGCCGCAGCAGTTCGCAGCATTGGTCGAACGGCTCGCGGAAGGCGGGCTCGGTTTCGTATAGCCCCAACCCCATATTGACGGACTGCGCGCCCTGTCCGGGGAACATGAAGACGACCGTCTGCGCAGTCAAATCCGCGAGGCCCGTCCTGACGAGCTTCGGGTCGCGTGCCTCAAGCGCCGCCGCGGCCTCTTCGAGACTGCCGCACAGGACGAGCCTTCGGTGGCCGAGGGCCGCGCGCCCGGTCTGTAGCGTGTAGGCCACGTCGGCCGCGTCGAGCGAAGTCTCCCTCTTGAGGTGTTCGGCGAGGTTGGCCGTCGCCGCGTCGAGCGCGCTCTTCGTCTTCGACGAGAGGATGAACAGGTGCGGCGGCCTCGGCGCACGGGGCGGCGGCGCGGGCGGCGCCTCTTCCAAAATCATGTGGACGTTAGTGCCACCGATGCCGAACGAACTGACCCCGGCGCGGCGCAGGCCGCCCGCACCCCGCCATTCGGAGAGTTCGGAGCAGACGTAGAAGGGGCCGTTTTCGAAGTCTATCTGTGGGTTCGGCGTTCGGAAGTTGAGGCTCGGCGGAAGCTCTCCGTGCTTGAGCGCGAGCACGGTCTTGATGAGCCCTGCGACGCCCGCGGCCGTGTCGAGGTGGCCGATATTCGTCTTCACGGAGCCGACGGCGCAGAAGCCCCTCTTCTGCGTGCGACCGCGGAAGGCTTGCGTGAGCGCCGCCATCTCGACGGGGTCGCCGAGCGGCGTCGCCGTGCCGTGCGTCTCGACGTACGTGATTGTCTCGGGGTCAACCTCCGCCATGTCGAGGGCCGCCCTGATGACCTCGGCCTGCCCTTCGACGCTCGGGGCGGTGAAGCCGACCTTCTGCGAGCCGTCGTTGTTCGCGGCAGAGCCCTTGATGACGGCGTGGATTGTGTCGCCGCCGGCCAGGGCGTCTTCGAGCCGCTTGAGGACGACCACGCCGACGCCGCTCCCGCCGACGCAGCCGCGCGCCTCGGCGTCGAAGGCGCGCGTGTGGCCGTCGGGCGAGGCGATGCCGCCTTCGCGGTAGATGTAGCCGGTCTTCTGCGGCATGCCTATCGTTACGCCGCCCGCCAGCGCCACGTCGCACGCGCCGCTCAGGAGACTCTGACACGCGAGGTGCGCCGCGAGTAGCGAGGTCGAACAGGCGCTCTGGACGGTCACGCTCGGCCCCTTCAAGTTCAGCTTGTAAGAGACGCGCGTGGCGAGGTAATCCTTGTCGTTGCCGAGGACGAATTGGAGCGAGTCGGCCATCATCCCGACGAACTCGCGGTCCGAGTAGATGTTTCTGAGGTAGCCGCTCAGGCCGACGCCCGCGAAGACGCCTACCGACTCTTCGCACGCCCCGGCGCAGCAGCCCGCGTGCTCCAAAGCCTCCCACGCGCATTCGAGGAAGAAGCGGTGCTGCGGGTCGAGCAGTTCGGCCTCGCGCGGCGAGTAGCCGAAGAAGGAGGCGTCGAACATCTCAACGTCATCTAAGACGCCGCCCGCCCTGACGAAGTTCGGCTCGCCGAGCATCCGCGGGTGGACGCCCGCCGCGAGGACCTCTTCGTCGGTGAAGCGAGAAATCGCCTCCACGCCGTCTCGCAGGTTCGTCCAGAACTGCTCGACGCTCGCGGCCCCCGGCACGCGACACGACATGCCGACGATTGCGACCTCGAAGCCGGTGCGGGCGGCGGGCGCCCTGTCGTCGCTCATCCCTGCTCCCCCACGGCCTTCGTGCCTCGCCGCATCGCCTTGAGTTGCCGCATGCGCTCTTTGCCCTGCCCGAGTTTCTCGGCGCGCGAAGTCTGCCGCGACTCTCCCGCGTGGCCGTTGCTGCTCAGGTGCCTGGCGAGCGCGCTGATCGTCGTGTGGGTGAAGAGGTCTATGAGCGGAATCTTCCTGCCGAACGCCCTCGACAGCTTCTCCTGCGCCTGAATCATGAGCAGGGAGTGCCCGCCGAGGTCGAAGAAGTTGTCGTGGACGCTCACGTCCTCGACGCACAGAACGTCCTGCCACACGGCGGCAATCGAACGCTCAACGTCCGTGAGCGGCGCGGCGAAGTCCCGCCCGAAGTCGGCGCGCCTCCCCGAAGGCGCGGGCAGCGCGCGCCGGTCGATCTTTCCGTTCGGAAGGAGCGGCATCTCGTCGAGGAAGACGAAGGCCGCAGGCACCATGTACTCGGGCAGCCTGCCGCGCAGGTGTTCGAGCAACTCGCCGGCGGTGGGCCGCCGCCCCGCCTCCGCGACGACGTATGCGAACAACTGCTTCTCCGCCTCCGTCACGCCGCGCACGGCGGCGACCGCCTCGCACACGCTTTCGAGTTGGGCGAGCGCGGCCTCTATCTCGCCGAGTTCGATCCGGAAGCCGCGCAGCTTGACCTGATGGTCAACGCGCCCCACGTACTCGACCTCGCCGCCCGCGAGCCGGCGCACCAAATCGCCCGACCTGTAGAGCTGCGCGCCCGGCGAACCGGAGAACGGGTCGGGGACGAACTTCTCGGCCGTCAGCGCGGCGTTCGCCCAGTAGCCTCGCGCGAGCCCTTCGCCGCCGATGCACCACTCGCCCGTCACGCCCACGGGGCAGAGACGGCCCGCCGCGTCGAGCACGTAGAAGCGCGTGTTGGCGACGGGCCGGCCGAGCGGCATCGCCGACGACGCGGACGGCGACAACGCGCCGTCACAGTTCAAGTGCGCCGCGTCTATCGTCGTCTCGGTCGGCCCGCACATGTTGTAGAGTTCGGCCCGCGTCTGCGCGCGGAAGCGCGCGGCGAGTTCCCTGCTCATCGCCTCGCCGCCGCAGTAGACGCGCCGCAGACCGGAGCAGTCTCTCAAATGTTCGCCGTCGAGCAGCACGCGCAGAAGTCCGGGCACGGTCTGCAAGACCGACACGCGACGCTCCCTCAACAACTCCGCGACGCGCGCGATGTCCTGCTGCTCGCCCTCGCGCAGCAGGACGAGTCGCGCGCCCGAGGTCAGCGCGCCGAAGAACTCCCAGACCGACACGTCGAAGCTGAAGGAGGTCAGTTGCAGGACGCTGCCGCCCTCCGAGAGCGGGAAGTCGTCCTGCATCCATCGGAGGTAGTTACAGAGTGAGCGGTGCGTGACGCAGACCCCCTTCGGCCTGCCCGTCGAGCCCGACGTGTAGATGACGTAGGCGAGGTTCCGCGGCGACACGGCGACGCGCGGGTTCTCGTCGCCCGCGCCCGGCACGCCCGCGTCCCCTTCGTCCATGAGCACCAGCGCGCCGCTCAACTCTCCCAGACGCGGGACGAGACTACGTTGACTTATGACGACCCGCGCGCGCGTGTCGGCGAGCATGAAGGCGAGACGCTCTTGCGGCAGCGCCGCGTCGAGGGGCACGTACGCCCCGCCCGCCTTCAGGACGCCGAGCAGCGCGACGGCCATCTCGAACGACCGCTCAAGGCACACGCTGACGAGCGTCTCGGGGCCGACGCCGAGGCGACGAAGGCGATGCGCGAGCCGGTTCGCGCGCGCGTTCAACTCCGCGTCGGCAAGCTGTCGGTCTTGAAAGACGAGCGCGACGGCGTCGGGCCTTGCGGCCGTACGCTCCTCGAAGAGTTGGTGGACGGCCTTGTCCGCAGGGAACGGCGCGGCGGTATCGTTCCAACCGGCGAGCAGTTGACCGCGCTCCGCCTCCGTCAATACGGGCAACTCGGCGAGCCTTTGCAGGGGGTCGCGGGCGACGCCTTCCAGCAGCGTCCGGAAGTGCGCGACGGCGCGGCGTATGGTGGCCGCGTCGAAGAGGTCCGTGTTGTACTCGAAGAGGCAGCGCAGTTCCGGCCCGCCGTCGTCAACGTCGAGCGTGAGGTCGAAGGCGGCCGTGCGGTAGACGGCTTCGAGCGGGCTCGCCTTCAGGCCCGGCGCGTCCATCCCCTCGCGCGGCATGTTCTGGAAGGCGAGCATCACCTGGAACAGCGCCGAGCGGCTCGTGTCGCGTTCCGGCTGTAGCTCCTCGACGAGCTTCTCGAACGGCACGTCCTGATTCGCGTAGGCGCCGAGCGTCACCCCGCGCACGCGGCGGAGCAGTTCCGTGAAGCGCTCGCCGCCGTCGAGCCTCGCGCGCAGCACGAGGGTGTTGACGAAGAAGCCGATGAGCCCTTCCGTCTCCGCGCGGTTGCGGTTGGCGATGGGGGTGCCGATTGAGATGTCGGTCTGTCCCGTGTAGCGGTAGAGTAGTGTCTCGAAGGCCGCGAGCATCACCATGAAGAGCGTCGCGCCCTCGCGCCGCGCGAGCGCCCTCAACTCGCCCGACAGCGCGCGGCCGAGGACGAAAGGCTCGTACGCGCCCCGGTTCGTCTGCACGGCCGGGCGCGCCCTGTCAATCGGCAGTTCGAGCGCGGGCGGCAGGTCCGCCAACTGATGCTTCCAATAGTCGAGCTGCTTTTCGAGCGCCCCGCCTTCGAGCCACTCGCGCTGCCAGACGGCGAAGTCGGCGTACTGTACGCGCAGCTCTTCGAGCGGCGACGGCCGCCCCGCGGCGAACGCCGCGTAGAGGGTCATGGCCTCGCGCGTGAGCACCGTCAGAGACCAGCCGTCGGAGACGATGTGGTGCGTCGCCAGGAGCAGCACGTGCTCCCGCTCGCCGAGCCGCAGCAGCGCGGCCGTCAGTAAAGGACCCGCGGACAAGTCGAAAGTGTACTCGGCGTTTCGCGAGGCGAGTTCGTAGACGCAGGACTTCCGCCCGGCGTCGGTCAACGCGCTCAGATCGGCCGTCGTCAGCACGCGGCCGGACGACGGGTTGATGACCTGCTGGGGCCGCCCCCCGACGGCGGCGAACGTTGTCCTCAAGACTTCGTGCCTTCTCACGATCTCTTCGAGCGCCTGCCCGAGCGCGGCCGGGTTGAGTGCGCCTTCAAGGCGAACCGCCGTGGCGACGTTGTACGCGGGGTTTGCCGGCGCGAGTTGGTTGATGAGCCACATCCGCTGCTGCGCGAACGAGAGGGGCAGTTCGCCGTCATGCTCTCGGGCGGCGAAGGCGGGGGCCGAAGAGTCGGCCACGGCCCCGCGCGCCCTCTTCAGAAACTCGCGGACGCCCTCTTTGTGCTCCGCGAGCTTTTCGAGGAGTGCCTGCGACATGACGCCGCGCGGGGCGCTGTAACGCAGTCGGTCGCCGTCGAGCCAGAGCTTCACGTCGAGACCCTGTAGATGTGAGACGAGTTCGGCAGGTGTCACAACTCTCCCTCGTCGCGCCCGTCCGACGCGACGCCGGCCGGCGATTGCGAGTCGAGCGCCGCGCGCCTCATCGTCTCGATGTGCTTCGCGAACTCGGCCAGCGCCGGGTGTTCGAACAGGTCGGACGCCGTCAGCTCCAGGCCGAGCACGGGGCGCAGTCTGGATATGACCTGAGTCGCCAGCAGCGAGTGGCCGCCTAACTCGAAGAAGTCGTCGCCACGCCCGACCTGCGCAACGCCCAGCACTTCAAGCCACACGTCGGCCACCGCGCGCTCCGTCTCCGTCTCAGGCTCGCCGCCCCCGCCCGCTGCCACGCCGACTAATGACAGCAAGCCCGCGCGATCTACCTTCCCGTTCTCCGTCAGCGGCAGCGCGCCGACTTCGACTACTCGCCACGGCACCATGTAGCTCGGTAACTCTCGCTCCAACGCCTCGCGCAGTCCGCTCCCCTCACCGCCTCCCGCCGTCTCACGCACCACGAAGGCACATATGCGCCCCGCGTCGGCGACCGCGGCTGCCTCTTGTACGCCCGCCTGCCGCAGCAGCGCGGCCTCGACCTCGCCCAACTCCACCCTGTAGCCCCGCACCT
>CAXTSK010000337.1:0-6120 GCA_964246655.1 uncultured Pyrinomonadaceae bacterium | reverse complement strand
CGTGGGCGTCGTGCTTGAGGTCTGTGACGGTCGTCCCCGAGCGCCCCGGCCCCCACAGTACCGCCCTGGCCGCCTCGTACTGTTCCGGCCTCACGCAGAGGTCGATGTCGCCGGGCGGCCGCAGGTCGCACTCCGGGTAGATGCCGGCCGCGGCCCGGCCCTTCAGCAGTATGGGTTCGACTCCGGCTGAGCGGAGCAGCGCGAAGACGTGTTCGACCTCCCGCTCCTGTAAGGCCGACTGGAGCGCCTGCCGGCGGTAAGAATGCTTGAGCGTCTCGGCCGCCGCGCAGCCTTCCAGAGAAGAGCCGCGGACTTTCCACCACGCGAGCGCCGCCGCCCCGGAGCCGACGAGTAGGGGGACGACGCGCGCGAGTTCTTCGGCCGAAAGCTCCGGCTCCGGCGGCGAGATACGCCAGCAGCCGGCGAGCGCCGCTGCCAGCAGCAGCGACGCGGCCCTCCCTTTCTCCACGCGCACGCCCGCTAGACTCCGTCGGGCTCGCACACGCCCGCCTGACACGTAGTCCCCGGCGGGCAACTCGTCTCGTTGCAAGGGCTCTGCGCCATCACCGGCGTCGGCGAGATGATCGACGTGACGAGCGGCAGCGCGACCGCGGCCGCGAGCCCGAGGCGGCGCATCATCGCGCGGCGCGAGACGAGGCTCTCCGCAGGGGCAGGACGCACGCCGCCCGGCGCGAGGAGACCGCGGTCGGCCAACCGTTCGAGCGCCAGCAGAACAACCTCTTCGGGGACTCGCGCGGACAGGCGCTCTCCCACCTTCTCGGAGATGCGGGAGACAGTGTTCCTACCGTCACAGAGCCCCCAGACCAGCGCCGCCGTGCGGTTCAGGCAGTGGGCGCGGTGCCCCTCCACGTCGTAGACGAGCGTCTCGTCAACAAGCTCGCGCACCACGAGCTTCGACCTACTCGCGCGCGGCGTGTAATGTTCAGCCATCCTTACGCCTCCAGCCTTTTCAGGATTGCTCGGGCGACCGTCCCCGCCTCGCCGCGCGAACCGGCGAGGGCGACCGCCCCCGCAGCCGCCTCCGTCAGTGCGCCCAAAGACCGCACCGGGCTTCGGCGCGCCGGGACTGTGTTGGAGAGCAACTCCAACACACACTCGCCCGTCGTGAGCCGCCGCGGTCGCCAGCCCGCGCCCGGCTCGTAGCGACTGACTACCACCAGGCCGACCGGCAGGGGAACAGTCCCGACTCGCCCGCCGAACTCCTCAACCGTTTTGCGGGTCTGCCTGAGCCCTCCGCCCTCGCGCACCGCCAGCGGTCGCGCGTAGGGGTGGACGTGTCCCTCGCGGTCGATGACGGCGTACTCGTCCGAGTAGTATTCGGCGCCGGCCCGCACCAGCTCTGCCACCAGCGTGGTCTTGCCGCTCAGGCTCCGCCCGGGCATGACGACCGCCCGACCCTTCCAGCCGACGACGCCCGCGTGGACGAAGACGCGGCGCGGCGCGTGCTCGGCCACGTAGAGTTGTAGGTCGGACTCCAAACGCTCTAAGACGTTCTCCGCGTCGAGCGCGCGGGCGATTAGTTCGGCCCCGGAGTAGAGCATATGGAAGCGCCGGACGCGGTCGCTACCGCCGACACTACCCGCGACCAGCGAATAGAGTCTCGTGACTGTTGACGAGGCGGAGAATCTCCATCCCGGCGGGAGTCGATCCGTGACACCGCTTAACGCACCGGGGTCATCCACCCTGACACCGACCCTCACGCCGTATGCCACGAATGTCATGCCGGCCGCCCACCCGAGGCGGTCGAGTTTGGCCGTTCAGGCAGTAGTCGTTTGCAGCCGCGGCATCAATGCGGCCACGGCCTCAGGTCTTCGCAGGCTGTCATGCGTCTTCTTCGTTTGGCTCACGGCGCGCCCTCCACGACGAGGATGAACTGGTAGGTGCCGCCCCTCATCACCCCGAGCAGGAACTCCACGTCCACGCTCTGCCCCGAAGCCAGCGGCGACGAGAGAGTCAGCGCGCCGTCAATTAAGAGCCCCGCGTTGATGCCGCCGCCGTCGGGCTGCATAGGCGCCGTCTCAAGCTTCGTCGCCTTGAGACCCGAAAGACCTTCGAGCGTCGCGTCCAACACGCGCATCTCCGCCTGGCTGCCGAAGATCTGCCTGCTGTTCCAGGTCGAGAGGTCGGCCACACGGAAGCGCAGCTTCGAGAGCGTCTGACCCGTGTTGTTCGTGAACCGCCGCCGAAGGGAGAGCGTGCCCAGAGTGCCGTTCGTCACGGCGTTGGTGCGCCGCACGCTTGAGGCGACGCCGGGCGGCACCGTGACCGAGAACCCGCCGTTGCGCGAGACGAGTCCCGTCCTGTTCTCCGGGCCGGGCGCGCCGAGCGCGGCCGCACCGTCGGCGACGAGTGTCGGGTCGGTCGCAACGAGTGTGAAGTCGGCGCGGTTGTCGCCCGTGTCTGCGGGGCGGCCCGAGCCCTGGTTGCGCACGAAGCTGTGCTCGACGTTCGCCGTCACGCCGTCGGCCGGAAGCAGCCCCGGCCCCTCCCTGAAAGAAGACGACACTCCGTCGAAGCCGACGGCGTCGGAAAGATTCTGCGCGTTGAACTGCGCGCGGTCGGCCGTCTTGAAGAGCGCGAGCCCCGTGTAGTCGGCCTCGCCGCCGGAGTAGGCCGGTGGGTCGTAGGTCAGGTCGGGCACGGCCAGCGTCGAGAGACTGTAGGCGGCGCCCGCGGCGAGGTAGTGACCGCGCGCAGGGATGACCGTGCCAGTGGGGATGACGAAGCGCGGGACGTTCGACACGGAGCCTTGCAGATCGACGAGCGCCCACCCGCACGCCGTCGCAGGCCCCGTGTTGATGACTTGCAGCGCACAGGTCACAGGGTTGGAGTCCGTGACCGTGATCTCCTGGTCGGTGTTGTTATAGACCTCGAAGAACTCGTCCGCCTCCGCGTCCGGCCCGCGCAGGCGGAACTCGCTGATGATGACGGAGCCGGGCGGCACGGCCTGTGTGACGGTGGCGACGCCCGAGCCGTCGGCGACCGCGGCGTTCGACGGCGAGGACAGGTTCAGGACGAAGGTCTCCGTGCCCTCCGAGACCGCGTCGGCCTTGACGGCGACGGCCAACGTCTTCGAGGTCTCGCCCGGCGCGAAGGTGACGGTGCCGTTGAGCGAAGCGTAGTCGCCGGGCGCGGCGGCCGTGCCGTCGGCGGTCGCGAAGTTGACGGTGACGGTCTGCATAGCGGGGTGGGAGAGCGTGAACGGGAACGTGGCGTAGCTGATGCCGGACGCGGGCTCGGCGACCGTCACGTCCCCGACGGAGACGGCCCGCTCGACGTGCATGATCAACTGCTGCCCGCTGACGAGAAGTGAGGCGGCCGCGCCTGCCGCGACCTCGTCGCCGCCGACCGTGAGCGACGCGGGAGCCGCGCCGTTCACGCTCCCGCCCGCGCCTTTCGCGATCAGCGTGTAGTCGCCCAAGGCCAGCGGCGTTCCGCCGTTCGAGACGTTCACGGTTACGACGTTGCCGACGGACAGCGTGACGCTCCCCGCCCCCGAGACGGCAAGCGGCGGGGTCGCGCCGTTGTACGCGGTGAATTGCAGAGGGCCGTTCGGCGCGAGCGTGAGACCTTTGCCCGCGGCCGTCGCGATTGTCGCCGAGGAGGTCGTGCCGCTCGCCCTGAGCGCCTGCCCGTTGGATAAAGTCAAAGCGGTCGTCAGGCCAGACACGTCGAAGCCTGCGCCGCTCGCAAGCTCTATTGAAGACGAGTTGGCGATGGAGCCCGGACCCGTGAGCGCGAGCGTTCCCCCGCTCACGGTCGTGGCGCCGGTGTAAGTATTCACGCCGCTCAGAACAACCCTGCCTGTCGCGGCGGGGAGCCTTGCGACGGTCAGCCCGGCGCCGGGGGAGCCCGAGATGACGCCCCCGAGCGTGTACGTGCCGTTGGCTCCGATGGTGACGGCGCGGGTCGCCGCGCCCAGCGCGACGTTTGCGTTGAAGGTCAGGTTCGCCGCGTCGGAAGAGATGGAAACGCTCGCGGCCGGTACGCCGAGTTGGAAGTCGCCGCCGACGTTGACGACGCTGTACTTGTCGCTGAAGTCGCGGTTGGCGTTGGCGCCGACGGCGCCGCCGTTCAGGTTCAAGGCGCCGGGCGCGGCGACGTTGCCGCCGAAGGCGTTGACCCCGCGGGCGATCACCGTCCCGGCGTTCAGTGTAAAGCCGCCGCCGTAGGTGTTGCCCGCGAGCGCAAGCACGCCCGCGCCGTTCTTCACGTAGCCCGCGTTGGCGGACGAAGTGAAGACCTGCGTGCCGAAGTCGAGCGTCTTGCCCGCGGAGGCCAAGACGCCGTTCGACTGGTTGCTGATGGTGCCGCCGGCGGACGTGAGCGTGAAGTTCTCGGTGGCGTTGAAGCCGCCGACCGTGACGGAGGCGCCCGTACCCGTCCCGTTAGGCGTCGCGAAGTTAGCGATGCTGCCGGACGTGAAGGGGGAAGTAAAAGGCCCCGCGGCAGTCGCGCCCCACTTCGAGGCGTTGAGCGCGCTCCCGTCCCCCGCGAAGAACTGGTCGGCCGCCAACACTGCGACGACGCCCGCAATGGATAGGGCGCAGAGGGACGCGGCGATGAAGACGCAGACGCTCTTCGACGAGCCGCGTTTTCTGTTCGAGAGATCACGTTTCCTGTTAACGGAGGGCGCGCCGGCTGCTTTCATCGACTCACTCCTTGAGAGGGACAGCGCCCGTTCGAGACACCAACGCCCGCGTCGGGAAGCAGTTCGAAGCGACGACGCACGGGTGGCGCGAGTTCAAGGGCTGTCGGTCGAGTTGTGTCGGATTGTCGCGGCCTTCGCTCCCGGGTCGTGGCGGCGTGTGGCCGGGAGGAAGGAGGCTGGCGGGCCTGTCCTGGTCTTTGTCTCCCCTATAAAAAGTGGCGGGAGGAGACGCGTCCGCGGTGCCGTGACCAGGAGTGGCGCGGACTTTAGCACCAGCCCGGCCTTTGGTCAAACAAAATAATTCGGCGCTGTGAGCAGAAAAGGGAAGGCGGCCTACGGTATTTGAAGCCGTAGGCCGCCCTCGAAAGTGGGTGGCGGGGGCTGTGTCCCCGCCCCGTCCGCCCCTAGCGGAGCGAGATGTTGACGACGCGCGTGGTGACGCCGTCGCCCGGGTCAACGCGCGGCGGGAATAAACCACGCCGGAAGGGCTCCCTATCCACAGTCACTATTTGTTCAGGCGCTGCCAGGCGTTGCCGTAATCCTCGATTGCCTTGTCCGGCCTGCCTTCCTGAACGTCGGCGTCACCCTTCGCCAAATCTTCGGACGCCTTAGCCAAGTCCTTCGGGTCGGCGCCGGCCGACTGCGCCTCGCTGATGGCGGTCTGCGCCAGCAGGCGGGCCGCGCCGGCGATCTGGTCAATGATTCCCTGAAGCAGGGCGTCGGGGATGGCGCTCTTCTTGTCCTTCTGAAGGTCGCGGAGCTTACTTACCGCTTGCTTCATGTCCTTGAAAGCCTTGTCTCCCTTATTCGGCCGCAGGTGCCCCGCGTCGAGCCAGTTGCCCGCCTCGACCGCCGAGGAAAGACTCTCGATGGCGTCGTCGAGCTTCTTCCCGTCCTGCTTATCGTTGGTCGTCTGGCGGAGCGCCTGGAGTCTTGCGAGCGCGTCCTGCAAGAGGTTGAGCGGCCCCGCCACGAAGACCGTCACCGAGCGTGGCGTCTGGCTGACGCCGTCGCTGACGACCACGCTGAAGTTGTAGGTGTGCCCGGACTGCGCCGCCGTGGGCGTCCACGAGAACGCGCCGGTCGTCGGGTTGATGCTCGCGCCCGCGGGCGCGCCCACGAGCGAGAAGGTCAGCGTCTGCGCCGGCAGGTCGGCGTCCGTCGCCGAAGCGTTGAACGTGAGCGTGCCGCCGGGCAGGACCGTCTTGTTGCCGATGGGCGCGAGCGTCGGCGCCTGGTTGACCTCCGTGACCGTGATGCTCACGGGCGCGTCGGCGTTCGAGGTGCCGTCCGAGACCCTGACCGTGAAGCTGAACGGCGTGCCCGTCCCTCCCTGCGCCTCCGAAGGCGTCCAGCTGAACTGGCCCGTCGAAGGATTAATCGTCGCGCCCGCGGGCGCGCGGCGGGGTGCGGGCCGCCGGGCGGTAGGGGAGGCGCCGCGGGGGCGG
>CAXTSK010000336.1:2666-6127 GCA_964246655.1 uncultured Pyrinomonadaceae bacterium | reverse complement strand
GCCGACGAGATCAACCGCACGCCGCCGAAGACGCAGGCCGCGCTCCTCGAAGCGATGCAGGAGGGGCGCGTCACCGTGCAGGGCGTGAGTTATGATTTGCCGCGACCCTTCCACGTCCTCGCCACGCAGAACCCCATCGAGATGGAGGGCACGTACCCTCTGCCCGAGGCGCAGCTCGACCGCTTCATGTTCCAGATCAAGATCGGCTACCTGCCGGAGGAGGACGAGGTGGCCGTCGTCAAGCAGACGACCGCGCCGCAGGACTACGAGTTCGAGCGACAGATGACGGCCGAAGAGATTCTCGCCTTCCAGCGCATCGTCCGCCAGGTGCCGGTCTCCGACACCGTCGCGCGCTACGCCGTGCGGCTCGTCGGCGCGAGCCGCCCCGGCTCCGAAGGCTCGCCCGAGTTCGTCAACCGCTGGGTGACGTGGGGCGCGAGCTTAAGGGCTTCGCAGTTCCTCGTCCTCGGCGGCAAGGCGCGCGCGGCGCTGCGCGGCCGCTACAACGTCTCGTGCGAGGACGTGCGCGCCGTCGCGCCCGCCGTCCTGCGCCACCGCGTGCTCCTCAACTTCCAGGCCGAGGCCGAGCGCGTGGACTCCGACCAGGTGATTAAGAAACTGATCGAAGCCGTGCCGGAGCCGAAGTCGGGGCTGTAGATGGATTACCGCATCAGGCGCGCGACGCTCGAAGACCGCGCGGCGCTCGAACGGCTCATCGCCGGGTCGGCGCGGGGCTTAAGCCGCGGCGACTACTCCGGCGAGCAGATAGAGGCGGCGATTGCTTCGGTCTTCGGTGTTGATACGGACCTCATCCACGACGGGACTTACTACGTCGCGGAAGCGTTTGATGAGCCAATCGGGTGCGGCGGTTGGAGCAAGAGGAAGACGCTCTTCGGCGGCGACCGTTTCGCCGCGCGCGACTCGGGTTATCTCGACCCCTCGACGGAGCCCGCGAAGATACGCGCCTTCTTCGTCCACCCCGACTGGGCGCGGCGCGGGGTGGCCGGCCGCATCCTTGAGACGTGCGAGCGCGAGGCGAAGGCCGAAGGGTTCCGTTCGCTTGAGTTGATGGCAACGCTCCCCGGCGTCCCGTTCTACGCCACGCGCGGCTACGAGGCGGGCGAGCAGGTCGAGTATGAGATTGCCGAAGGCATCAAGATAGAGTTCGTGCCGATGAGAAAAGAATTGTCCGGTTCGAGCTGAGTTATGTGGTGGAGGCGTGACAAGAAGGTTAGGACGACGGACGCCGGGTCGGCGTCGGAGTCGGGCGCGCGCGGGGCGCCGCGGTTTCTTGACCCGGAGGTTTTGGCGCGCATCGGGTCTTTGGAGCTGTTGGCGCGCGCCGTCGTCGAGGGCTTCATCGCGGGGCTGCACCGTTCGCCTTTCACGGGCTTCTCGACCGAGTTCACGGAGTACAGGCAGTACAACCCGGGCGACGATTTGCGTTACCTCGACTGGCGCCTGCTCGGGCGCACCGACCGCTTCTTCATCAAGAAGTACCGCGCCGACACGAACGCGCAGGTCACGCTGCTCGTGGACACGAGCGGCTCGATGCGCTACGCGGGGAGCGAGGGCGGCGTCACCAAACTTCAGTACGCGCAGTTCCTCGCCGCCTCGCTCGCGCACCTCGCCGCGCGGCAGCAGGACGCGGTCGGCCTGACGGCCTTCGGCGCAGACGTGCACACGCACGTCCCTGCGCTCAACCGCACGGGGCACATGCGGACGGTCTACGGCCGCCTCTCGACGCTCGAAGCGGGCGGCGAGACGCGCCTGGCCGAGGCGCTGCACCTGACGGCCGACCGCCTGACGCGGCGCGGCGTGGTCGTCCTCGTCTCGGACTTCTACGAGAGCCCGGAACGCCTGGCGGGCGCGTTCCAGCACCTCCGCTTCCGCGGCCACGACGTGATCGCGTTCCACGTGCTCGACCGCCGCGAGGTCGAATTTGAATTCGATGACGCCCTGCTCTTGCTCGAAGACTCGGAGACGACCGAGCAACTGCCGGTGCTCCCGGACGTGGTCGCGCGCGGCTACCGCGAGCGCGTCTCGACGCACGTCGAAGCGCTCCGGCAAACGTGCGCCGCCAACCGCGTCGATTACGAACTGGTCACGACCGACCGGCCGCTCGACTTCGCGCTCTTCTCCTTCCTCTCGCGCCGCGCGGGGAAGGGATGATTCGTGATAAGTGATGAGATAAGGCACTCGGCTCTTTCTCATCACTTATCACTCCAAACAGATGTCTTTCCTGAATCCATTCTTCCTGCTCGGGCTGGCGGCGCTGGCGGCGCCGGTGCTGGTGCATCTGGTGCGGCGCACGAAGGCGCGGCGGGTGGAGTTCCCGGCGCTCTACTTCGTGCGGCAGGTGCCGCAGCGCACGATCCGGCGCCGGACGCTGCGCGACCTGCTGCTGCTCGCGCTCAGGTGCCTGGCGCTGCTGCTCGTCGTCTTCGCCTTCACGCGGCCGTACTTCACGACGGCGGGTGCGGCGAAGGAGACGGAAGGGTCGCGCGCGACCGTCATCCTGCTGGACGCTTCGTTGAGCATGAGGCGGGCGGGATTGTTTGAAGAGGCGAAGCGGCGCGCGGAGGCTTTGATCGGCGAGGCGTCCGTGGACGAGCGCGTGGCGTTATTGAGCTTCGGCGAAGGGTACGAGGTCGTCAGTAACTTCACTGCCGACAAGAACGCTTTGCGCGCGGCACTCGCGGGTTTGAACGCGGGGTTTGAGGCGACCGATTACGAGCAGGCTTTGCGCGGGGCCGAGGCGCTCTTCCGCGAGTCGAAGGCCGGCGGCGCGCGGCGCGTGCTCGTGCTCTCAGACTTTCAATCGTCGGGTTGGGACGCGGGCCGCGCGACGTTCAAGCTCGCGCCGGACGTGCGGCTCGCGCTCATCGACGTGGCGGGTGCAACGGAGGCGAACGCGGCCGTGACGAACGTCGAGGCGCGCGGCGCCGTCTACGGGCAGAAGTACACGGACAAGCTCGCCGTCCACGTCGCGAACTTCGGCGACGTGGAGCGCGGGCCGTTCACGCTCGACTTCCAGATTAACGAGCAGACGGTCGAGAAGCGCGAACTCAAGCTCGCGCCGCGCGAGGAGAAGGTCGTCGAGTTCACGGACTTCAACCTCGCCGAAGGGACGAACCGCTGCGCCGTGCGGCTGCGGTCGGAAGACTTCGCGCCGGACAACGACTTCTACTTCACGCTCCGGCGCGAGGCGCAGTCGAAGGCGCTTATCATCGACGGCTCGGCGCGCGGCGGCGACAGCTTCTACCTTCAGAGCGCGCTCGCGGCAGGCGGCGACCTGCCCTTCACGTTCGACGTGCGCAGCGCGGGCGACGTTGACCCCAACGCCATCGGCGCGCACTCGCTCGTCATCCTCAACGACGCGGGCCTCGCGCCCGGGGGGGGGTGGGAGGGCGGCGGGCGCGTGGTGGGGGCGGGGGGGCCCCCCCGGAGACGCCGCGGGG
>CAXTSK010000336.1:0-2656 GCA_964246655.1 uncultured Pyrinomonadaceae bacterium | reverse complement strand
CCCTCACCGACGCGGGCCTCGCGCCCGGTGCTCTGTCGGAGAGCGTCGGGCGCTCCGCCGAGTCGGGCGGCCGCCTCGTCATCGCCGCGGGGCCGCACACGAAGCCCGAGAGTTTCAACCGCGCCTTCGGGCGCGTCGCGCCCGCGACTTTGACCGAGGCCGTGCAGCTACAGCGCGGCGAGAGCGTCGCGATGACGGCGGTGAAGAGTTCGCACCCGGTCTTCGAAGTCTTTAGCGAAGGCGGGCGGATGCCCGCGGCGCGCGTCTACGGCTACCAGCGCGCGGAGCCGCGCGAGGGCGCGTCGGTGCTCGCGAGCTTCGAGGACGGGAGCCCCGCGCTCGTCGAGTCGGGCGCGGGCGCGGGGCGCGTGCTGATGTACACCTCGACGCTCGGGATGGCCTGGAGCGACCTGCCGCTCTCGCCCGTCTACCTGCCGCTCGTGCAGCAGATGGTGCGCTACCTCGGCGAGCGCGAGGTGAGCGCGTGGCACCGCTTGGGTCAGGCGTTCGTCGTGGCGAAGGGGGCGGAAGGCGCACCGCCCGCGGTCGATACGCCGTCGGGCGCGCGGCTGAAGCATACGAATGTGTCGAGGGACGGCGAGACGCTCCTGACGGGCCGCGAGCCGGGCTTCTACCGCCTGCGCTACGCGGCGGGGTACGACTTCGCGGCGGTCAACGTGGACGGGCGCGAGGGAGACTTCGCCAAGCTCAACCAGGAAGAGTTCCTCGCGGCCTTCACCGGCGGCGACCCGGCCGCGCATGATGTCGCCGCCGCCGCCGAGCGTGAAAGCGGCGAAGAGATTGAAGCGCGGCAGCGCGCTTGGTGGCCGCTCCTCCTCGCGGCCCTCCTCCTCCTCGCCGCCGAGTCCATGCTCGCGCGCCGGACGAAGGTCGTGAAGATGATTGGGTGAAGCACGATGAATTACGAAGTCGGACAACTGCATCAGCTTCTTCGGAACGCGCGGCGGAGGCGGCGGGCGTTAATCGTGCTGCGCGGGGCGGCGGTGTGTCTGGGCGGCGGGGCGTGCGTGCTGCTCTTGACGGGCTGGGGCGCGTACCGTTACAGGGGGAGCGAGGGCGCGCTGCTGGCTTTGCGCGTGGGGGCGCTCGTCGCGTTCGTCGCGGCCGTGTACGTGTCGCTGGTGAGGCCGCTCGCGCGGCGCATCGGGGACGCGCGGCTGGCGCGGTTCATAGAGGAGCGCGCGCGCGGGACGGAGGACAGGTTAGTCACCGCCGTCGAATTTGAGGAAGGAGAAGAGGCGCGTCGCGTGTCGCGCGCGCTGCTTGAGCGTCTGAGGTCGGACGCCGACGGGGCGGCGGCGACCGTTGACCTTGACCGCGTCTTCAGCCGGCGCGCGCTCGCGGCGTACGGCGCGGCGGCGCTCGCGAGCCTGCTGCTCTTCGCGGGCGTGTTGAAGTGGGGGCCGCGCGGCGTGTCGGAGGGCGTGGCGCAGTTGGTCGCGCCGTCGGGCTTGGCGGCCGAGGCCGACCTGAGGGCAATTAAGGTTAAGCCGGGCACGACGCGCGTGCCGAAGGGCTCGGATCAGGAGATTAAGGCAGCGCTCGCGGGCTTCGAAGCGGAGGCGGCCTCGCTCTTCACGCGCGCGGCCGGCGCGGGCGAGGACGCGTGGCAGGGGCAGGCGATGGAGCAGGCGAAGGCGCGCGGCGAGTTCGAGCTTTCACTGCTCAACGTGCAGGAGTCGGCCGAGTACTTCGTCGAGTCCGAAGGCGTCCGCTCCGAGGTCTTCAAACTCCAGGTCGTAGACCTGCCCTTCGTCAAGCAGCTCGACCTCGTGCTCAACTTCCCGGCCTTCTCGCGCCTGCCCGCGAAGACGGTCGAGGACGGCGGCGACGTGGCGGCTTTGAAGGGGACGGTCGTGACCGTCACGGCGCGGCTGTCGGGCAAGGCGCGCGCGGCGCGCATCGTCTTCGCCGACGGGCGGAAGGCGGAGATGAAGGCCGCCGGGTCGGACTTCGTCGGCGCGCTGACGGTGACGGGCGACACGAGTTACTTCGTCGAGCTGACGAGCGTGGACGGCGAGGTCTACCGCGGCTCGAACGAGTACGACGTGACGGCGCTCGAAGACATGCCCCCGACCGTCTCGTTCGAGCGGCCGGGGCGTGACACGAAGGCGACGAACCTCGAAGAGGTCTTCACGCAGGCGCGCGCGGAGGACGACTTCGGCGTCGCGTCCATCGAGCTCTTCTTCTCCGTCAACGGCGGCGACGAGCAGCGCGTTAATCTTCAGGACTTGAGCCGCGACGCGGCGCGGAGTTTGACGGGCACGCACACTTTCTTCATGGAGGAGTTCAAGCTCAAGCCCGGCGACTTCATCTCTTACTACGCGAAGGCGCGCGACGCTGCGAACGAGACGACGAGCGACATCTACTTCATCGAAGTGAAGCCGTTCGAGATGCAGTACAAGCAGTCGCAGCAGCAGGGCGGCGGCGGGCAGGGCGAAGGCGCCGATCAGGATCAGAACGCACTGACGCGGCGGCAGAAGGAGTTGATCGCGGCGACGCACAGACTCATGCGCGAGGGGCAGCGCTACACGCCGCAGGAGCGCGGCGACGGCTACGAGGCGGTCGCCTCGGGGCAGGAGAAGTTGAAGGCCCACACTCCGGAGTTCCTTGAGCGTGTCAGGCGCCGCATGGG
>CAXTSK010000335.1:0-6170 GCA_964246655.1 uncultured Pyrinomonadaceae bacterium | reverse complement strand
CGCAAGTTGCAACGGCTTTATCCTTCAACTTCAGACTGACGGTGTACTAGGATGGGATTGAGAATAACGTCCTTATGGTTGTCATGAAACTGTGGCTCGTCGCAAACAACCACCAAGTCCGGGTAGAAGAACTTCCGCGAGTCAGGCATACGAACTTTCAGATCCATCCCCAGCACCCGGCAGGGACGTGTCCGAAGCTGTGTCTTGAGTTCAAAGGCTAAATTGAGGGTGATTTGATTATGATTAAGGCTGCCGCCGGTCATCGGGAACACACCTCCGTCGAGATACTCGCTCCTTGTCTGCGATAACCTCTCGGCGGCGAGGTACTCTTCGGGCGTCACGTGTGTGACCGTTAAGGTTGACATGGCCTTCACCTGAATCGCGTCGTTGCTTCTCTCATATGAGCGCTGTCGGGCGCCTCACTGCTTCTCGGTCTTGCCCCCTGCTTCGTCAATCGTGTCGCCGCGCTCGGGGCGCGGGGTGACTTCGCCCGCGACGGCGTTGTCCACGGCCTCCTTCTTCTGGCCCCACGTCGCGGGGCCGGAGGTGTTGGCGGGCTTCTGCTCGGAGCCGGGGGCGGGCACCTGCGCGGCGCCGTCCCCGGTCGGCGACTGCTCGGCCTGACCTCCCGCGGCGGCCTGCGCCTTCTGCTTGCCCTTCGTGTAGTCGCGCTTGCGCGGCTCGATTAAACCGACATCGACCGCCTCCCAGGAGAAGACCGGCCCTTCGCCGGAGAACTCGGCGATGGTCGTCTTGAGGAAATTCTCGTCGTCGCGGTTGGGGAAGTCGGGCTTGTAGTGCGCGCCGCGCGACTCGTTGCGGTTCAGGGCGCCGAGCGTGATGACGCGCGCCAGTTGCAGCATGTTGTAGAGCTGGCGCGCGTGCGGCAGCGCGTGCGTCGCCCACATGTTCGAGTCGTTGAGCGAGATGTGCTTGTAGCGGTCGATGAGTTCGAGCAACTTCTCGTCCGTCGCCTTCAGCTTGTCGTTGTAACGGACGACCGTCACGTTGTCCGTCATCGACTTGCCCATCTCGTCGTGGAGGACGTACTGATTCTCCGAGCCCGACTGCTTCAGAAGTCCCGCGTTAATCTCCTGCTGGCGCTTCAACTCGTCGTCGTACACCTTCGAGCCGTCGGCGCCGTTGCGTTCGACGTTCTTGGCGAACTCGATGGCGGCGGGCGCGGCGATGAATCCGCCGTAGACGCAACTGACGAGCGAGTTCGCGCCCAGACGGTTCGCGCCGTGGATGGAGTAGTCGCACTCGCCCGCGGCGAGCAGGCCCGGGATGTTCGTCCGCTGCTCGAAGTCAACCCACAAGCCCCCCATCGAGTAGTGCACGCCGGGGAAGATGCGCATCGGCACGTGACGCGGGTCGTCGCCGACGAACATCTCGTAGATTTCCAGGATGGCGCCGAGCTTCCTGTCCAACGTCTCGGCCGGGATGTGCGTCAGGTCAAGGTAGACCTGGTTCTCTCCGAACACGCCGTAGCCGTCGAGACAGACCTGAAAGATTTCGCGCGTCGCGATGTCGCGCGGGACGAGGTTGCCGTAGGCCGGATACTTCTCTTCGAGAAAGTACCAGCGCTCCGACTCGGGGATGGACGAAGGCTGTCGCTTGTCGCCCTGCGTCTTCGGCACCCACACGCGCCCGCCCTCGCCGCGCGCGGATTCCGACATCAGGCGCAGCTTGTCCTCGCCCGGAATCGAGGTCGGGTGAACCTGTATGAACTCGCCGTTGGCGTAACGCGCACCTTGTTGATAACACGCGGAGACGGCCGAGCCGGTGCAGACCATTGAGTTCGTCGACTTGCCGAAGATGAGACCCGGCCCGCCCGTCGCGATGATGACGGCGTCGGCGGGGAAAGCCTTCAGCTCAAGCGTCGCGCGCTCCATCGCGACGAGCCCGCGGCAAACGCCGTGGCCGTCTTGAATAAGCGACAACATCTCCCAGTGCTCGTACTTCTTGACCTTGCCCGTGTCCTCATGCCTTCGCACCTGCTCGTCCAGAGCGTAGAGAAGCTGCTGGCCGGTCGAGGCGCCCGCGAAGGCCGTGCGGTGGTGGAGCGTGCCGCCGAAGCGCCGGAAGTCTAAGAGTCCTTCGGACGTGCGCGAGAAGGGGACGCCCATGCGGTCGAAGAGGTAGATGATCGAGGGCGCCATCTCGCACATCTTCTGCACGGGCGGCTGGTTGGCGAGGAAGTCGCCGCCGTAGACCGTGTCGTCGAAGTGCTTCCAAGGCGAGTCGCCTTCGCCCTTCGTGTTGACCGCGCCGTTGATGCCGCCCTGCGCGCAGACCGAGTGCGAGCGCTTGACGGGCACGACCGAGAAGAGGTCTACCGAGTGCCCGGCCTCCGCTATCTTCATCGCGGCCGCGAGCCCCGCGAGTCCGCCGCCGACGATGGCTATCCTGATGCCGTTGTTTGCCATGTCAGTAAAGAATACCTCCGAGGAGCCCGCCCGGGCGGATGAAGGAGATCTGCGCATTGATGCCGACGACGAGGAGCAACAGGCCGAAGGCGATGCAGGCGTAGCCGGCCATGCGCTGCGCGCGCTCGCCGATGACGATGCCCCAGTCCACCGCGAAGAGCCACAGCCCGTTCGCGAGGTGCCACACCGTCGCCGTGATGCCGACGAGGTAGACGGCGAAGATGGCCCAGTTTTTGAACTCGCCGCTGACGATGGCGAAAGCCTGGTTGGGATGCTCGGCGACTGAGATTTCGTTCAGCCCGGGGATGGCCCCGAAGCGGAAGTTGAGCACGTGAAACGTGATGAAGAAGAAGAGGATGATGCCCGTGACGCGCTGGATGGTGTAGAACCAGTTGCGCGGGTAGGGGTACGAGACGTTGTTCGGCCGCATCTCCCACGTGATGAAGAGGCCGTAGACGGCGTGGTAGATGAGCGGGACGAAAATGCCCCCGATCTCGACGAAGATGATGTAGGGGATCGACTGGAGGTCCCGCACGGCGTTGTTGAAGTCGGCCGGGCCGGTCATCGCCTTCGAATTGGTGTAGAAGTGCTCAAGCAGGAAGACCCCGAGCGGGAGGATGCCCGTCAGCTGGTGAAGCTTCCTGAAAACGAACGTACTGCTCAGACGGACGGCCATGACAGAAGTGCCTCTCCTTCGCGGCTCGCGCGCCGCAGCGTTGTTGCGTTTATGTTTGGTAGGTCGGCCATGATTATAACGACGCGACGCGGAAAAGCAATCGCGCGCGCCGCGCGCGGCCCGGCGCCGCGGCGGCGTCTCCCAACTTTCCCCCTGTGGCCTTCCGGCCTGCTCCGATGGCTCATATTTTAGTCCAGCGCGAATATAAGATAAAATGAAAAATATAGGGCAAGCATTTGAGGAGTTCTTATTTAAGCTGTTAGCTATTAGCTGTTGGCTTTTAGCTAAAACCTGAACGGGCGGCTCCTTCGTATATGAGCTTTAAGCTAAAGGCTAATAGCTAACAGCTATGCAAATCGAAACGCTGAAAATCTTCTGCGACCTCGTCGAGACGCGGAGCTTCTCGCAGGCCGCCGAGCGCAACTTCGTCACGCAGTCGGCCGTCAGCCAGCAAGTGCGCGGGCTGGAAGGCAAGTTCAAACGGCGACTCCTCGACCGCGTCCGCGGCCGGCGCGAGCTACACCTGACGCAGGAGGGCGAAGCCTTCTACGAGGCCAGCCGCGAGGTCTTGCAGGCGTACGGGCGGCTTGAAGAGAGCATGCGTAGTTTGTCCGGCACGGTCGGCGGGACGGTGCGGGTCGCGACCGTTTACAGCGTGGGCTTGCACGAGCTGCCGCCCGTCGTGCGCGAGTTCATGGCGCTCTACCCGCGCGCCAAGATCGACCTCGAATATAGCCGCACGACGCGCGTCGTGCGCGACGTGCTGAGCGGGGCGGTTGACCTCGGCGTCGTCGCCTACCCCGAGAAGCGTCGCGGGCTTGAGGTCGTGCCGCTCGGCGGCGACCGCCTCGTCTTCATCTGCCGACCCGAACACCCGCTCGCGCGGCGCAAGAAGCTGCGCGCGGCAGACCTTCAGGGTCAGAACTTCGTACACTTCGAGCGCGACATCCCGACGCGCCGCGCCACCGACCGCATCCTGCGCGCGCACAACGTCACAGTCCAACGCGCCGCCGAGTTCGACAACATCGAGACGATCAAGCGCGCCGTCGAAGTCGGGCTCGGCGTGGCCGTCGTCCCGCGCCCTTCCGTCCTGGACGAGCGTCGCTCGGGGCAACTCGCGGTCGTCCCGCTCGTCGAGCCCGAGTGGGAGCGCGCCGTCGGCGTCGTCTACCGCAACGACCGCGCGCTCTCGACGGCCGCGCGGAAGTTCGTCGAGCTGCTTCAGCGTCACGGCGCGCAATGATGAAGAGGGTTCTGGTGATAGGCTCGGGCGGCGCGGGCAAGTCCACCTTCGCGCGTCGTCTCGGCGAAAGGCTCGGACTCCCGGTCATACACCTCGACCGCGTCTACTGGCGCGCGGGCTGGGTCGAGCCGCCGAAGGACGAGTGGCGGCTGAAGGTCGAGGAGTTGTGCGCGGGCGAATCGTGGGTGATGGACGGCAACTACTCGGGCACGCTCGAAGTCAGGCTCGCCGCCTGCGACACGGTCATCTTCCTCGACCTGCCGCGCGTCCTGTGTACGTGGCGCGTGTTGAAGCGCGCCCTTATGTACAGGGGTGTGAGCCGCCCGGACATGGCCGAGGGCTGCCCCGAACAGATGCCCCTTGAGTTTCTGCTCTGGGTTTGGAACTATCCCCGGCGCAGCCGGCCGAAGGTGCTCGCGCGGCTTGAAGAGTTTGCCGGCAGTAAGCAAATCTACAGGCTCCGTTCGAGCGCGGAGGCCGAAAAGTTTCTCGTAGAGGTCGGATGAAAGTTTCCGGGTCACAAGAGTTGACGAGTCTGTCCGCGGTGGAACTCGGCCGTCGGATTCACGCGCGCGCGGTTTCGCCGGTCGAGGTGGTCGAGGCATACGTGCATCGAATTGAGAGCATAAATCCGACGCTCAACGCGGTCGTGACGCTCGCGCCCGACGCGCTCGAACACGCGCGCGCGGCGGAGGCGGCGGTCGCGCGCGGCGAGGCTTCAGGCTCACTCCACGGCGTGCCCTTGACGGTGAAGGACACGGTTGACGTGCGCGGCTTGCGTGCGACGTGCGGGTCGCGCGTGCGCGCGGAGTACTTGGCCGCGAAGGATGCGCCGGCCGTTGCGCGGCTGCGCGCGGCGGGCGCAATCATTTTAGGGAAGACGAACTGCCCGGAGTTCGCGCTCGACTACACGTCTGAGAATCCCGTCTTCGGGCGGACGAACAATCCGCACGACCTCGAACGCACACCCGGCGGTTCGAGCGGCGGTTGTGCGGCGGCCGTTGCCGCGTGCATGACGGCGGGGAGCCTTGGGAGTGACCTCGCGGGCTCGGTGCGCATCCCCGCGCACTTCTGCGGAGTCGCGGGGCTGAAGCCGACGGCGGGTCGCATCCCCGGCGGCGGCCACGTACCTCCGATGTCGGGGCTGCATTCGCTCGGCGCGACGCTCGGCCCGCTCGCGCGCGCGGTCGAAGACCTGCGGCTCTTCTACGGTGTGCTCTCCGGCGAGACTTCGGCGGTTGGTGTCGAGCCCGATACGCGCGGAACGTTGAAAGGGATGCGGGTCGCCTTCTACACGGACGACGGCGCGGTGCCCTTGACGGCAGAGACGCGCGCGGCGGTCGAGAATGCCACGCGCGCTCTGAGAGACGCGGGGTTGGAGGTCGTCGAAGAGATTCCGCCCGGCGTCGGAGGTGCGACGAACCTGTGGCTCTCGCTCTTCGAGTACGCGACGCAGCGGTTCGTGCGCGCGGCCTACGCGGGGAGGGAAGAGGAGGCGGGGCGCGCCGCGCGCGTCATCCTCGAACGCGCGGCACGTTGGGGCGAGCCGTCGTTAGAAAAGATGCTCGCGGCGTGGGACGAGCGCGACCGCGTGCGCGCGACGCTGCTCGGTTGGATGGAACGCACGCCGCTCTTCGTCGCGCCTGTCGGCGCAATCCCTGCGTTCAGGCATGAAGAGTTCGGGCGCGTCGAGGTCGGGGGGCGCAACGTCCCCACGTTCCGCGCCTTCGCCCACGCGCACGCGGCGAACGTCTTCGACCTGCCGGCCGCGTGCGTGCCTGCCGGTCGCACCGCGGCGGGGCTCCCCGTCGGCGTGCAGGTC
>CAXTSK010000334.1:0-6209 GCA_964246655.1 uncultured Pyrinomonadaceae bacterium | reverse complement strand
GGCTTCCGCCCCGAGCTGTTCGAGCACCTCGGCGGACATGCCGCGGACGAACTCTTGAAGCAGATGGGCCGGAGTTAAGCCAAGCCGGGGCACGAGTCTTAAATCATCAACGCTCTGAAGGACGTTTATGCACAACAGAATTTTCTTCACGCTGCTTTTCATCTTTATCGTCACGCCCGCCGCGGCGCGCGCGCAGACAAGCACCGCGCCGGACGTTGACGAGCACAAGGCCGAAGTCGGCGCCTTTTACACGGGCGTCAACCTCGAAGGCTTCGGCGAGACGATCAACGGCCTCGGCGGCCGCTTCGGCTACAACTTCAACAAGAACCTCGCGCTCGACTCAGAGTTCAGTTTCTTCCCCGAGACGCACCTCGGCAACCAGCAGTTCGGGCAGAAGACGCAGGCGTTCGCGGGCATCAAGGCCGGCGCGCGCACGAACCGCGTCGGCGTCTTCGCCAAGGCGCGGCCGGGCGTAATGTTCATCGGCGAGGTCACGTCGGGTTTCAACTGTAGCGGCAACAGCGTCGGCCGGACGTGCCGCCCGAGTCACAACAATTTCGCGCTCGATGTCGGGGGCGTGCTGGAACTCTACCCGTCAGCGCGCACCATCGTCCGCCTCGACGCGGGCGACACAATCGTCCGCATACGCAACGCCACGGCCGGCGTCATCGGCAGTTCCGTCGTCACCAACGACACCACGCACAACTTTCAATTTAGCGTCGGCGTCGGCTACTGGTTCAAAGCGCATTCCGGGTGCACCAGGAACGGGGCCGACGCTTCTATGAGCGTCGGCCCCTTTCGTCGGAGTATGAACCTGTTGTCAGCTCACAAACCTTAGTCCGCCTTCGGCGCGGCGGCGCGCACTTCGGCGGAGACGCCTTCCTCGTACTTCTTGAAGTTCTCGTTGAAGCGGCGGGCGAGGTCGTGCGCCTTCTCGTCGTATGCGGCCGAGTCCTTCCACGTCCCGCGCGGCTGCAAGACTTCCGACGGCACGTCGGGGCAGGAGGTAGGGACGTGGACGCCGAAGACTGGGTCGGGGCGCGTCTCGACCTGCGCGAGCGAGCCGTTCAGTATCGCGCGGATCATGGCGCGCGTGTGCTTGATCTTCATGCGCTGGCCCTCGCCGTAGGGGCCGCCCGACCAGCCGGTGTTGACGAGCCAGCAGTCGGCCTTGTGCTCCTGAATCTTCTTGCCGAGTAAGTCCGCGTAGACGCCCGGGTGCAAGACCATGAAGGGCGCGCCGAAGCAGGTCGAGAAGGTCGCCTGCGGCTCGGTGACGCCGCGCTCGGTGCCCGCGACCTTCGCCGTGTAGCCGGAGAGGAAGTGGTACATCGCCTGCTCGGGCGTCAGCTTCGCCACGGGCGGCAGCACGCCGAAGGCGTCGGCCGTCAGCATGATGATGTTCGAAGGATGACCCGCGTAGCCCTCGGGCACGATGTTCGGGATGGATGTTAAAGGATATGCCGCGCGCGTGTTCTCGGTGCGCGAGGCGTCGTCTAAATCAGGGATGCGCGTGACGGGGTCGAAGACGACGTTCTCCATGACGGTGCCGAACATGCGCGTCGTGCGGTAGATGTCGGGCTCGGCCTCCGCGGAGAGCTTGATGACCTTGGCGTAGCAGCCGCCCTCGAAGTTGAAGACGCCGTCGTCGCTCCACCCATGCTCGTCGTCGCCGATGAGGCGGCGCTCGGGGTCGGCGCTCAAAGTAGTCTTGCCCGTCCCCGACAGGCCGAAGAAGACGGCCACGTCGCCACGCTCGCCGACGTTCGCCGAGCAGTGCATCGACATCACGCCGCGCTGCGGCAAAAGGTAGTTGAGAATCGTGAAGACGGACTTCTTCGTCTCGCCCGCGTAACTGGTTCCGCCGATGAGGACGAGGCGCTGCGCGAAGTCCATCAGGATGAAGGTCTCGGCGCGCGTGCCGTCCACGGCGGGGTCGGCTTTGAAGCTCGGGATGTTGACGACGGTGAACTCGGGCGTGTGCTTCCCTTCACCCGCGTCGTCGTTGATGAACATCGTGCGCGCGAAGAGCGAGTGCCACGCGAGTTCGGTGATGATGCGCACCGGCAACCTGTAACGCGGGTCTGCGCCCGCGTACGTGTCCTGCACGAACAGCTCGCGCGTCGAGGCGTGGCGCATCATGCGCTCGCGCAGGCGGTCGAACTTCTCCTGCGAAAACTCCTTGTTGACCTCGCCCCAGAAGACGTGCTCCTCGGACGAGAGCTCGCGGACGATGGCCTTGTCCTTGGCGGCGCGACCCGTGTGCTCGCCGGTGTCCACGAGCAGCGCGCCGTGAGCCGAGAAGGAGCCCTCGCCACGCCGCGCGACGATCTCATAAAGCTCGGGCGCGTTCAGATTCCAGAAGACATCCGACTGGGGGCGGATGCCGAGCGCTTCGAGCCCCACGTCGCTGCGCCTGCGCCCGTGCTCGCGCGCCACCGTCTGTTTAATGGCGGCCATAAGTTCTCCTGGTAAATGGTGAATGGTAAATAGTTAATGGTGGAAAGATGTAAGCCACCATTCACCATTCACTATTTACCATTCACTTCTTCTTTGTTGACCTCTTGAACAAATCCGGGGCCGACGCACGACAGGAGCGCGTGCCGGCGGCGTGCGGCGGCGGCGCTCCTGTGGCGGCGGCTGACTAGACTGTGGCCCGGTCGGCTATAACTGCTTGTCCTTCTCCCGCCGCTCCTCGACCAACTCGCGCAGCGCGACGGCGAGGTCGCGGGCGGCGCGCTCCAGGCGTTCGGCGCAGCCCTCAAGCTCTTCGACGCCGCCCGGGTTCTGGCGCGCCGCGACGGCCGCCAGCGCGTCATCGGTCTGAGAATTCAGGCGTTCCGCCGCCGAGTGCACCTCTTGCTCCGCACGCGTGAGCGGCTTCGAAGGGGAAGTTGAACCTTGTGTACTCACTAAAATCAGCCCTGCTTGTCCAGTAGAATTGCTCGGCCCGCGTCCGCCTGCTGCGCCCCGCGCGGCCCGCGCGCCCTGAAGGCTTTCGGCGCGCCCGACAAAGATAACAGAATGAGTTCGACTCCGCCACGTCTTACGACGGCCCGCGCGCACATTTCAAGAAAAGGGACGGCGGCCGTCCGATTTAAAAGGGTATAATCTCGCCCGCGACCGGAAGAAAAATTCGCTAAGGAGTCAAAGGAGTCTGCGACCTTCGATGAGAATAAAAGTGTCCGTCGTCTTCAGTCTGCTCTTCATCCTGTTCTTCGGTCTCGCGGCCGACGCGCAGGAGGTCACGTCGCCCTCCGGCAAACTCTCGCTCTCGTTCCGACTGACGGAGGCGGGCGAGCCGACCTACAGCCTCTCGTTCGCGGGGCGCCCCGTCGTCCTGCAAAGCAAGCTGGGCATCGAGTTGAAGGACGCGCCCGCGCTGACCGGCGGGTTCGCCGTCGTTAAGGCGGAGAACTCCGAGAAGGACGAGACGTGGGAGCCCGTGTGGGGCGAGGTGAAGTCGATACGCAGTCATTACCGCGAGTTGTTGGTGACGCTGCAACAGACTGCGGGAGATAAGCGGACGCTGGTCGTCAGGTTCCGCCTCTTCGACGACGGGCTCGGGTTTCGCTACGAGTTCCCCGAGCAGGAGAAGCTGAAGTACTTCACCGTCGCGGACGAGAAGACCGAGTTCAACCTCGCGGGCGACCACAAAGCCTTCTGGATTCCGGGCGACTACGACACGAACGAGTACGCATACTCGACGACGAAGCTCAGCGAGGTGGACGCCGCGCGCGGGCGGAAGGACATCGCGATTGCGGTCAAGTCCATCCCCGGCGACAACGTCGTGCAGACGCCTCTGATGTTGAAGACGGCCGAAGGGCTCTACGTTAACATCCACGAGGCGGCGCTCGTCAACTACCCCGCGATGAACCTCGCGGTCAACCGGCAGACCTTCTCGCTCTCCGCGCACCTCGTCCCCGACGCCCTCGACAACAAGGCTTACATGCAGACGCCCGACCGAACGCCGTGGCGCACCATCGTCGTCAGCGACAGGGCCGCCGACATCCTCGCCTCGAAACTCATCCTCAATCTGAACGAGCCTTCCAAGATTAGCGACCCGCGTTGGATCAAGCCCGTGAAGTACGTCGGCATCTGGTGGGAGATGCACGTTGGGAAGGCGACGTGGAACTACGCGGACGTGGGGAACGTGAAGCTCGAAGGGATGGACTGGACGAAGCTGAAGCCCAACGGCAAACACGGCGCGACGACCGCGAACACGAAACGTTATATCGACTTCGCCGCCCGGCACGGCTTCGACGGCGTGCTGGTCGAGGGCTGGAACGTCGGCTGGGAGGACTGGTTCGGCAACTGGAAGGAGGAGGTCTTCGACTTCGTCACCCCTTACCCCGACTTCGACGTGAACGAGCTGCAACGCTACGCCGCCGCGAAGGGCGTCAAGCTCATCATGCATCACGAGACTTCGGCCTCGGCGACCAACTACGAGCGGCGGATGGAGGCGGCCTACCGCTTCATGAAGGAGCACGGGTACGACGCGGTCAAGACCGGCTACGTCGGCCGCATCATCCCGCGCGGCGAGCACCACGACGGCCAGTGGATGATCAACCATTACGTCCGCGTGGCCGAGGCGACCGCGCGCAACCACATCATGCTCGACGCGCACGAGCCCGTCCGCCCGACCGGCCTTCAACGCACCTACCCGAACTGGCTCGCGTGCGAGGCCGCGCGCGGCAACGAGTACAACGCGTGGAGCGAGGGCAACCCGCCCGAGCACGAGACGATACTTCCGTTCACGCGCCTGATGGGCGGGCCGATGGACTACACGCCGGGGATTTTTCAAATCAAGCTCGACGTGTACGCGCCGGGGAAGAAGGAGCAGGTGCACACGACGCTCGCGAAACAGTTGGCTTTGTACGTCACGCTCTACAGCCCCTTGCAGATGGCGGCCGACCTGCCCGAGAACTACGAGCAACACCTGGACGCCTTCCAGTTCATCAAGGACGTGGCCGTCGATTGGGACGACACGCGCGTGATTGAGGCCGAGCCGGGCGACTACATAACGATTGCGCGCAAGGCCAAGGGGCGCGACGAGTGGTACGTCGGCGCCATCACGGACGAGTCGGCGCGCACGTCGGAAGTCTCGTTAGACTTCCTCGCGCCGAAGCGTCAGTACGTGGCGACCGTCTACGCCGACGCCTCGGACGCGAACTGGCAGAGCAACCCGATGAAGTACCAGATCACGAGCTCTCTCGTGAACGAACAGACACGGCTGAGGCTCGCGCTCGCGCAGGGCGGCGGCGCGGCCGTCAGCATCAAGCCCGCCTCGGCCGACGACTTGAAGAGGTTGAAGCCGTACGGCAGATAGCGCCGCCGCTTTTGCCTTCGCCCGTCGGTTTTGTTATTCGTGGGAAGATGAGCCTGATACCAGGCAGGGAGGAGTTCAAGGCAAGCGAGTGGCGCGTCGTCGAGGCGCACCGCACGCCCGCGCGCGTGCAACGCCTGCTCACGGGGATGAAGTACAACCGCGAGCGCGAGGGCGGGACGCTGCGCAGCTTCCGCGAAGTCCTGCGGCGCGGCGAGGCGCACTGCCTTGAGGCGGCGCTCGTCGCGGCCGTCATCTTAGAGCAGCACGGCTACCCGCCGCTGCTCTTGAGCCTTGAGTCGCAGGACAAGCTCGACCACGTCGTCTTCGTCTACCGCGCGAACGGGCGTTGGGGCTCGGTCGCGCGCTCGCGCGATCTGGGCTTGCACGGGCGGCGCCCGGTGTTCAGGAGTTTACGCCACCTCGCCTACAGCTACTTCGAGCCCTACGTGGACACGACGGCGCGCCTCACGGGCTACGGCCTGGCGAGCATGTACGAGCTGGGCGGCTACGACTGGCGCTTCTCGCCGCGCAACGTCTGGAAGGTCGAGCGCCACCTGCAAGTGATCCCGCACAAGCCCCTGCCCTCCTCCGAGCGCCGCTACCGCCAACTCCTCGCGCGCTACGCAGAGTTCCACGCACGCCACCCCGACCGCTCCCCCGACTACTTCGAAAGCCGCGTGACGTGGATGAGGTAGAGGGAAGTAGTCAGTAGTCAGTAGAAAGACAAAGCGGCGCGCCCGGCCCGAAGGCTGAGACGCGCCGCCTGTTTCTTCTACTGTCTACTTCACTTCATCGCCCAGAGCACGGCCCACAGCAGCACGGTCAGCAGTCCGTGTGTGAAGAGGTTGAGGGCGAGGGCGGCGCGGCCGCGCTCGTGGAG
>CAXTSK010000333.1:0-6211 GCA_964246655.1 uncultured Pyrinomonadaceae bacterium | reverse complement strand
GGCACGGGCTGCACGCTCGCGGCCGCGATAGCCGCGTGCCTCGCCCGCGGCCTTAACCTTGAAGAGTCCGTCGCCGCGGCCAAGCGCTTCGTCACCGAGGCCATCCGCCGCGCGCCGGGCCTGGGTCGCGGCCACGGCCCCATCAACCACGCTGTTACGTTTCCACTCTGAGAGTCACACTAAGTCATGAGACAGAGAAGCAGACAGACGCTTTATGTTGCCATCGCCGCGTGCCTCTCGTTGCTCACGGCGCTTCCGGCCACCGCGCAGGGCGACCTGACCGGCGGCGTCGGGCAGTTCGCCATCCAGCCGAAGAAGCCGAAGGTCGTCGTGACGGCCAAGCCGAAGCCGCCGACCGTCGTGAAGGGGCCGCGCGCGACGAAGAATGACAAGCTGCTCGAAGCGGCCGGTCGCGGCGACGCGAAGGCCGTGGTGGGCCAGGTCAAGGCCGGCGCCGACGTGAACACGAAGTCGAAGGAGGGCTGCGCGGCAATCGTCTACGTCGCGGCGGCCGAAGAGGCGGAGGGGGCGCAGGAGCTACTCTCGAAAGGCGCCGACGCGAACGGGCGTTGCGCGGACGGCGTGACGGCGTTGATGGTCGCGGCCGAGGCGGGCAACGCCGAGACGGTGCAGGCGCTCGTCGGGCGCGGCGCGAACGCGAACGCGCAGACCGAAGACGGCCGCACGGCTTTGATCTTCGCGGCGTCGAACGGGAACCTCGCGGTGGTGCGTGCGCTGCTGGCCGCGGGCGCGAACCCGAACGCGCGTTATAAGGACGGGCGGACGGCGCTCACCTTCGCGGCGGCGAACGGCTACGCGGCGGTGGCGGAGGAGCTTCTGGCGAAGGGCGCGGAGGTGGACACGCGCGCCGAGGACGGCTGGACGCCTCTGCTCTGGGCCTCCTGGTTCGGGTACGCCGACGTGGTGAGTCTGCTGGTGGGCAAGGGAGCGGACGTGCGCGCGCGCGACAACGACAAGGACACGGCGCTGATGAAGGCGGCCACGCAGGGGCACATCTCGCTGGTGAAGTTGTTCCTTGCGCGCGGGGCGGAGGCGGACGCGCGCGGCAACGGAGGCGGGACGGCGCTCCTGTTCGCGGCGCCGCGCCCCGGGGGCTACGACATCATCGAGTTGCTGATGGCGAAGGGCGCCGACCTGAACGCGCGCAACGACGCGGGCATCACTCCCGTCATCAGCGCCGCCGCCAACGGCCGCGTCCCGACGCTCGACCTGCTCCTGAACAACAAGGCCAACCCCAACGCGCGTACGCCGAAGGGCTGGACGGCGCTCACCGCCGCCGCCAGCAAGGGGCTCAAGGAGAGCGTCAAGCTCCTTCTCGAACACGGCGCCGACGTGAACGCCAAGTACGAGGACGGCCGCACCGCCCTCGACTTCGCCGAACAGAACGGCCAGACGGCGGTCGTCGAGATACTCAAGGCGGCCGGCGGCAAGTCGGGAATACGACAGTAAATAGTGAATAGTGAATGGTAAATGGTGGTAAGAGGAGAGCGACTTTCCTCTTACCACCATTTACTATTCACCATTCACTATTCACTGGTTTTCGATTGTGACCTTCTCCATCACCACGTCGCTCTGCGGGCGGTCGCCGGGGTGCGTGGGCGCGGTGGCGATCTTGTCCACCACGTCCTGACCTTCGACGACGCGGCCGAACTTGGTGTAGGAGGGCGGCAGCGGGTAGTCCGCGTGCATGATGAAGAACTGCGAGCCGTTGGTGTTCGGCCCGGCGTTCGCCATCGCCACGGTGCCCTTCGAGTAGGTGCCGCGGTAGAGTTCGGACGAGCGGTTGATCTCGTCGTTGAAGCGCCCGCCCCAGGCCGAAGCGCCGCCGCGCCCCGTCCCCGTCGGGTCACCGCCCTGGATCATGAAACCCTTGATGACGCGGTGGAAGATGACGCCGTCGTAAAAGCCCTTCTCGGCCAGCAGGCGGAAGTTCTCCGTCGTCTTCGGCGCGTCCTCCTCCAACAGCTCGAAGCGGATCGTTCCCAGGTTCGTCTCGATGCGTGCGATGCGGTTAGCCATAAGCCTCCTGTGAAGTAGGAACGAGGAACGATGAACTGTCAGGCACAGCTCTTCAGTTCATCGTTCAGCGTTCCTCGTTCAGCGTTCAGTACAAACTTCTCAATCGCGTCGGCGACGCCGTCGTCGTCGTTGGCGGCCGTCGAGTGAAAGCGGCCCGTCGCGTGCAGCCCCGGGTCGGCGTTGCCCATCAGGACGCCGGTGCCCGCCCACTCCAGCATCTCCAGGTCGTTGAAGTTGTCGCCGACGGCCATCACCTCTTCGCGCGTGAGCCCCTGCTCGGCCGCGACGGCCGAAAGACCCGCGCCCTTCGAAGCCTCCGGGTGCAAAACGTCCAGCAGCGCAAAGTCCATCTTCGGGTAGAGCGTGAGCAGCAGCCTCACGCCGCCGCCCAACTTCTCCTTCAACACCTCCGACAGCCGCTCCATCGCCGCGCACCCGCCCGAGAAGGCGACGTGCAGCGGGTCGTGGTCGAGGTATGCGTCGAGCGACTCGACCCGCCGGATGGACGCGGCCGCCTCCTCGCCCACCACGCGGCGCGACCACTCGATGTACTTGGCGAGCGCGGTGTTGCCGGGGCTCACGTGGTCGTAGACGAGCAGGCCCGCGCCGACGTGGTCGTCGCTGACGAGCGCGTCGGCGCCGTGCTCACGCCCGACGCGCACGACCGCGCGCGCGGCCTCGACCGGCATCAGGATGGCCGCGACCGTCTCCAACGAGTGCGCGTGCTTGGTGAGCGCGCCGTTGTGCGCGATGACCGGCACGTCGAGTCCCAGTTCCAGAGTCAGCGGCCGTGCGTCGCGGAAGCGCCGCCCCGTGACGAGCACCAGCCGGACGCCGCGGGCGCGCGCCTCGTCGATGGCCGCGCGGTTGCACTCCGACACACGCCCGCGCGAGTCGAGCAGCGTGCCGTCCAGGTCGAGGGCTATTAAGCGGATTGCCATCTTCGGTGGCAAGACTCTAGCACCCGGCCTTTGTGCGCGCAAACAGTCACGACCCCGCCCCGCTCTCTCTCTGCTGATCCCTTCCGCGTCCCTTTTACGCGTTAGGGGAGTGAGGTCTGAAGCGAGCCGGGGGCGACATTCTGTCGGGCGGGAGGAGACGATGAACGCAGAACAGATCGGGCTGGTGCAGGAGAGTTTCGAGAAGGTCGTGCCCATCGCCGACGCCGCGGCGACGCTCTTCTACGGGCGTTTGTTCGACCTCGAACCGGCGCTCGAATCGCTCTTCAAGGGCGACATGGTCGAGCAGGGGCGCAAGCTGATGCAGATGATCGGCGTGGCCGTGAAGAGCCTTGACCGGCTCGAACAGGTTCTGCCGGCGGTCTGCGCGCTGGGTGCGCGCCACGCGGGCTACGGCGTGCGCGAGAAGGACTACGACACGGTCGGGCGCGCCCTCATCTGGACGTTGAAGAAGGGGCTGGGCGAGGACTTCACGCCCGAGGTGCAGGCGGCGTGGGCCGAGGTCTACGCGGCACTAGCGGGCGTGATGAAGTCGGCGCAGGCCGAGGCCGCGCGCTCCGAGGCGGTCGTCCTCATGCGCTAATCAGCGCCGTACCGGTTGTCAGTTGAGGGTCGTCTGTCGGGCCGTTGTGCCCGGCGGCGACCCTCGCGTTTTGCGCCGCAAGGCGGTGTGCAGCATTGGCGCTCCACCTGACAGGTTGAGCGGCATTGTGAGAGACTTGAAAGTGTCACAGAAGGGGCGTCGGCGCATGCAAAAACGCGGGAAAATTCCGCGCGGCGGCCGAGCGCTCGGAGCCCCCGACGGCATCTAATTCTTCGGAAAATCAAGCGAATCGGAGGGGTCGGAGCGGATGAACGTCACACACCTGGAATGCGCCCTGTGCGGCACGGCTTACGAGGCACGGCGGTTGCACAACCTCTGCACCGAGTGCGGCAAGCCGCTGCTCGTGCGCTACGACTTGGAAGCTGCGGCGCGCACTCTGACCCGCGAGAGTTTGAAGGGGAGAAGGGCCGACCTATGGCGTTACGCGGAAGTGCTGCCCGTCGAGCGCGAAGAAAATATCGTCTCGCTCGGAGAAGGCTGGACGCCGCTGCTCACGGCGGAGCGGCTGGGCGCGTCTCTCGGGTTGCGGCACCTCTACGTCAAGGACGAGTCGCAGAACCCGACGCAGAGCTTCAAGGCGCGCGGGATGACGGCCGCGGTCTCGATGGCGAAGGAACTGGGCGTGTCGAAGCTCGCCGTCCCTTCGGCCGGGAACGCCGCGGGCGCGCTCGCCGCCTACGCCGCGCGTGCAGGGCTCGAAGCGCACATCTTCATGCCGCAGGATACGCCGCGCGCTAACGTCGTCGAGTGCGAACAGACGGGCGCGCACGTCACGCTCATGGAGGGTTTGATCACCGACTGTGGCGCGGAGGTCGGCCGGCGCAAAGAGGCCGAAGGCTGGTTCGACGTTTCGACTTTGAAAGAGCCTTACCGCGTCGAGGGCAAGAAGACGCTCGGTTACGAGCTGGCCGAGCAGTTGGACTGGGAGCTGCCCGACGTGTGCGTCTACCCGACGGGCGGCGGCACGGGACTGGTCGGCATGTGGAAGGCGTTCGACGAGATGGAGGCGTTGGGCTGGATCGGAAGTAAGAGGCCGCGGATGGTCTCGGTTCAGTCCGAAGGTTGCGCGCCGATTGTCCGAGCGTTCGAGCAAGGGAAGCGCTTCGCCGACGAGTTCGAGAACGCCGCGACCGTCGCCTCCGGTTTAAGAGTGCCGAAGGCCGTGGGCGACTTCCTCATCCTCGACGCGCTGCGCGCATCGGGGGGGACGGCCGTCGCGGTGAGCGACGAGGAGTTGATGGCGGCCGTCGGCGAGATAGGCGCGGCCGAGGGGCTGTTCGTCGCGCCCGAAGGCGCGGCCTGTTTGCCCGCGCTGCGGAAGTTGATGGAACGCGGCGAGGTGAAGGCGGCCGAGCGCGTCGTGCTCTTCAACACGGGCGCGGGCGTGAAGTACCTGGAGAGTTTCGTTGACGGCTCGGGTTGAGCGTTCTTTAGATTTAGGTGGAAGGGTTTTTATGAACTTCAAGAATCTGTTCGCGACGATTTTGATGACGGCGACGCTGGCGACGGCCGCGCCCGCACAGGCGAAGAAGACGAGGGGGGCGGGCGACGTGCCCGCGAGCGCCGCGGTTGAGAAGGACGCGGCCGTCCCCGTAGACCAGAGCCGCATCGTCGCGATGCGCACCGCGGGCTTTGAAGCTCTCTACAACCTCGACTACGAGGTCGCGAGCCGCCGCTTCCGCGAGATCACCGTTGCCTTCCCGACGCATCCCGCGGGCTACGAACTCCTCGCCGCGAGCCTCTGGCTGAAGACGCTCAACGAGTCGCGCCGCCTACAGGCTTCGCTCTACAACAACGAGGGCTTCTACAAGGAGAAGGACGACAAGGTAGACCCGAAGGTGCAGGCCGAGTTCCGCGAGCTGACCCGCAAGACGAAGGAGCTGTGCGAGGCGCGGCTCAAGGCCGACCCGAAGGACACCGACGCGCTCTACTACCTCGGCGCCGTCGAGGGTCTGAAGGCCGCGTGGGGCAGCATGGTCGAGCGCAGCTTCATGTCCGCCATGTCGAACGGCAAGGACTCGGTCAGCCACCATCGCGACCTGCTCAAGATCGACCCCAATTACGTCGATGCGAAGATCACCATCGGCATGTACGACTATGTCGTCGGGGCGCTGCCGCCGATAGTCAAGCTGGGCGCGACCATGATCGGCTACCGCGGCTCGAAGAAGCGCGGCATCGCCACGCTCGAACAGGTGGCGCGTGAGGGGCGCTGGACGCGCGACGACGCGAAGACGCTGCTCATCGCGCTGCTCAAGCGCGAGCGCCGCTACCGCGAGGCTTACAACTACGCCTCGGAGCTGGCGGCGAAGTACCCGCGCAACTACCTCCTGAAGATGGAGGCGGCCGACGCGCTCGTCTCGCAGGCCGAGGAGGAGCGCGCGACCAACCCCGAGGCCGCGAAGAAGACCGAAGCGGAGGCGTTCGCCGTCTTCGACTCGCTGCTCGCGCCCGCGCACGGGACGGGCGCGCCGCGCGTGCCGCTCGACCTGGTTCACTACAACTACGGCGACGCGCTGCTCGTCGCGGGCCTGGCCGAGCGTGCGGCCAAAGAGCTGGCGGCCGCGGCGGCGGTGCCCTTGGCGGCGACGATATCCGGGTTATAGCCGAG
>CAXTSK010000332.1:5267-6218 GCA_964246655.1 uncultured Pyrinomonadaceae bacterium | reverse complement strand
CGCCCGCCGCGGCGCCTTCAACCTTCTCCTGTTCGTGGCTCATGGGCGGGCCGGGCCGGGGGCCACGGCTCCGGCGCGCCGACGACGCAGCAGGTGGAAGACAACGCCCCCGGCGACGACGACGAGGCTGATGAGCTGCGAGGTCGAGAGGTGCGTCAGCGTCGTGAGGCCCGCGATGTCGCCGCGCGGGTCGTCGCGGAAGAACTCGATGGCGAAACGCGTCAGGCCGTAGAGCACGGCGTAGGCGCCGATGACCTGGCCGTCGAAGCGCTTGCGCCGGTGCAGCCAGTAGAGGAAGAGAAAGATGACGAGCGCGGCGAGGGATTCGTAGAGCTGCGTCGGGTGCAGGTGGACGCCCACGGGGACGCCCGTGATGCGGTGCGCCAGCTCGCCGAACTCGACGCCCCACGGCACGTCCGTCGGCCTGCCCCAGCAGCACCCGGCCGCGAAGCATCCCTCGCGGCCGATTGACTGCCCGAGCGCCACGCCCGGCGCGAACGCGTCCGTCACCTTCCAGAAAGAGAGGCGGTAACGTCTGATCAGCAGCACTCCCGTCAACAGACCGCCGAGGAAGCCGCCGTACCACACGCCGCCCGAGCGCAGGAAATCTATCGAGAGCAGGTTGTGCCAGTCCTGCCCGTACTCCGGCTCGGCCAACATCAGCAGCAGCTTCGAGCCGATGAGCCCGCCCAGAAGCATCCACAGCCCCAGGTCGAAGACGCGCTCGCGCGGCAGCCCGTCGCGCCCGCCGAGACGCGACGACACGAACAGCGCCGCCATGAACGCCAGCGCCAGCAGCACGCCGTACGTGTTCACGGGGAAGCTGCCGATGTGGAAAAGCTCTGGGTACATCTTTGATTAGTAGGCAGTCGGCAGATGGCAGCAGGCAGTTGAAAGCACATCCGTGCGCCGAGTTCAATCATTCACCCCCTGAGGCGCGGAGCGACTGCC
>CAXTSK010000332.1:0-5257 GCA_964246655.1 uncultured Pyrinomonadaceae bacterium | reverse complement strand
CCGCGCGCCGCTTATCAACATCCCCCCCCTGCCCCGCGTCCCCCCGCCCCCCCCCAATCGCCCGACTGCCTACTTCTTTCTTCCTTTTGCCTTCTGCCCGTCCTTCGAGAATCAAATCTAACGCGAGCAGCGCCGCGCCCGCGCAGATGGCCGCGTCGGCGACGTTGAAGGTCGGCCACTGGTACGAGCTGATGAAAACGTCGATGAAGTCTATGACGTGGCCGAGCCGCACGCGGTCGGTCAGGTTCCCGGCGACGCCCGCCAGCAAGAGGGCGATGGCGCCGAGCAGGCGGTCGTCCGTCCGCCGCGTGCGGAAGAAGTAGAGCAGGAGCCCGACGACCGCCAGCCCCGCCAGCGCCGCCAGCATCCAACGCCCGAACTCGCCGCCCTCCTGCAAGCGCCCGAAAGCGATGCCGGGATTCTCCGCGTACGAGAAGTGCAGCAGGCCGTCGAAGACGCGCACGACCTCGCCCGCCTTCAGGCGCCGCACGGCCCAAGCCTTCGACGCCTGGTCGGCCATGTAGACGGCGAACGCGGCGGACAGGTACGCCAAGCGCCAGCGAAAGAAGCCCTGTGCGCGCGCGCTCAACTGACGCCCCCCTCGGCCTCGATCTCGGCCAGCGCCTCGACGCAGCGCTCGCACGCCGCAGGGTAGCGCGTGAACTGGCCGACGAGCGTCGAGTAGTTCCAGCAGCGCTCGCACTTGCTCCCCGAAGCGCGCTCGACCGTCACGCGGATGTCCTCGCCCGCCTCCTCTTCGATCAGCGTCAGCGAGACCTGTGAGACGATGAAGAGGTAGCGCAGCTCTGCGCGGTAGCTCTCAAGCAGCTCGAACGTCGAACGTCTCGCTTCTACAAGGACGTGCGCTTCGAGCGAGCTGCCGATGAGCTTCGCCGTGCGCGCCTCCTCCAACGCCCTGAGCACCACGTCGCGCACCTCGAAGAGTCGCGCCCAGCGTTCGAGGAGCCTCGCCTCGCGCTCCGCGCTCAGCACGACGGGGAACTCCGCCACGTGGACGGACGGCGGGACAGCAACACTCTCATCAACTTCGACCGCGACGCCGCCCGCCTCGTCAGAAGACGGCGCGTTAACGACTGCGATGTTCCGAGTCTTCACCTCCGGCAGGTTCTCCCAAATCTCGTCGGCCGTGAAAGAGAGCACCGGCGCGAGCAGGCGCGCGAGCGCGTCGGCGATGTAGTTCAAAGCGGTCTGCGCCGAGCGGCGCGGCGCAGACTTCGGCGCGGACGTGTAGAGCCTGTCCTTCGCGATGTCGAAGTAACGCGCCGACAGCGTCACCGTGCAGAAGGCGTCGATGAGGCGGTAGACCGAGTGGAAGTCGAAAGCCTTGTAAGCCTCAAGCGCGCGCTCGACGACGCGGTCGAGTTCCGCGAGCGCCCAGTGGTCGATCTCGTGCATCTCGCCCAAAGCGACGCCGTCGCGCGCGGGGTCGAAGCCGTCGAGGTTGCCGAGCGCGAAGCGGGCCGTGTTCCGAATCTTCCGGTACGAGTCGGCGACGCGGCTTAAGATTTCGGGCGAGCAGCGCATGTCCTCGCGGTAGTCGGACGACGTGACCCACAAACGCAGGATGTCCGCGCCCGAGTCCTTGACGAACTCCTCGGGCGCGACGGCGTTGCCCGCGGACTTGTGCATCGCGCGCCCCTGCGCGTCGAGCGTCCAGCCGTGCGTGACGACCGCGCGGTACGGCGCCGCGTCGTGCGCGGCGAGGCCGACCATCAGGCTTGAGTTGAACCAGCCGCGGAACTGGTCGCCGCCTTCGAGGTACACGTCCGCGGGCCAGCGCAGGCCCTCGTAAGCTTCGAGCACCGCGACCGAAGAGACGCCGCTGTCGAACCACACGTCGAGGATGTCGGTCTCCTTCGTGAACTCCGTCCCGCCGCAATCCTTACACTTGTAGCCCTCGGGCAGAAGGTCTTTCGCCTCGCGCCCGTACCACGCGTCGGTCGTCTCGCGCTCGAAGATATCCGCGACGTAATCAATCGTCTGACGGTCGGCGACCGGCTCGCCGCAAGAGCAGTAGAAGACGGGGATGGGCACGCCCCACACTCTCTGGCGCGAGACGCACCAGTCCGGCCTCCCCTTCTGCATGTTGCGCATCCGGTCGGCGCCCCACGCGGGCACCCACTGCACGCGCTCGATCTCGCGCAGCGCACCCGCGCGCAAAGAGGCGGGCGCGTCCTCCTCGTTCTCCGTGTAGTTCGTCCGCGGACGCCCGTCCTCGTCCGTTTCAACTGTCGGCGCGGGCGCGTCCGCCGTCGCGTCGAGCGAGATGAACCACTGCGGCGTCGCGCGGAAGATGACAGGGTTCTTGCAGCGCCAGCAGTGCGGGTAACGGTGCGCGTAGTCTTCCGAGAAGAGCAGCACGCCGCGCTCCCGCGCGAACTCGACGATGGCGGGGTTCGCCTCAAAGACGCTTTGGCCCGCGAAGTGTTCGACCTCCTGCGTGAAGCGTCCGGCGTTATCGACCGGGCAGTAGATGTCGAGGCCGTAAGCCTTGCCGATGACGAAGTCGTCGTGGCCGTGACCGGGCGCCGTGTGGACGAGCCCCGTCCCGGCCTTGCCCGTCGCCTTTTTGTCGCGCGCGTCCTTCACGTCCAGTTCGGTCTCCGCGTCGGCCTCGCCGCCGAGCGTGACGTGGTCGCCGAGCATGAGCAAGGAAGGGCGGTCGAGCCACGCGTGGCGCGCTTCGAGCCTGTCGAGGCGCGACCCCGGAAAGCGCGCGATGACCTTCGGCGGCCAGTTGACGTTCGAAAGGTTGGGCTCGGCTTCCGGCCCGCGCGGCTCGCCGGTCGTCAGGTCTTCGGAATGTCCGAGGCCGCACTTGTTCGCGACGTGCGTGATGAGTTCGCTCGCGACGACGTAGACTTCGCCTTCCCCGCCCTCTATCGCCGCGTACTCGAACTGCGGGTTGACGGCGATGCCGAGGTTGGCGGGCAGCGTCCACGGCGTCGTCGTCCAGATGAGGAAGAAGATTTTGCGCGGGTCGTCCTCGTCGCCGAGCACCTCGCGCTTGAAAGTCTTGGCTTCGAGCGAGTCTTCGGAGAGCGGGAACTTGACGTAGACGGACGGGCTCGTGTGCTCGCGGTACTCGACCTCGGCCTCGGCCAGGGCCGTCTGGTCGTGGATGCACCAGTAGACGGGGCGCGCGCCCTTGTAGACGTAGCCGCGCTCGACGAAGCGCCCGAACTGACGCGCCGTCTCGGCCTCGTAGTGGTTCGACATCGTCATGTACGGGTCTTCCCACAGGCCCAGGATGCCGAGCCTCTGGAAGTCGCGCGACTGACTCTTCAAAGCATTCGCGGCGTGCTCGCGGCAGATGCGCCGGAAGCTGGCGACGGGCATATCGGCGCGGCTTTTGCCCTTCTCCTTCAGCGCGCGCTCGACGTGCTGCTCGATGGGCAGGCCGTGGCAGTCGTAGCCGGGCACGTACGGCGAGTCGTAGCCCATCATCGTGCGCGACTTGACGACGATGTCTTTGAGAATCTTGTTCATCGCCGTGCCGAGGTGGATGTCGGCGTTGGCGTAGGGCGGCCCGTCGTGGAGGATGAAGCGCTCGCGCCCCGTGCGCGAACGGCGGATCAGCTCGTAGAGCCCCATCTCGGCCCAGCGCTTCAGGCGCGCCGGCTCCGTCTGCGGCAGGTTGGCCTTCTGCGCGAAGCCGGTCTTCGGCAGGTTGACAGTCTTCTTCAGCTCAAGCGGTGCCTGTGTCGTCATGATAAGGTCGCGTCCTTCTCGGAATTTCGATAGTAGCGCAGCCAAAGGGCAAAACAAAATTAGTAGGCAGTAGGCAGATGGCAGTAGGCAGTTGCTCCGCATTGCGGACGTTGAGCATTTAACCCACACTTCTCATCATCAAGGTTTCAACTGCCATCTGCCTACTGCCTACTGAAAGTTAAAGCGCCCGGGCTATCTGCTCCGCTGCGGAAGATAGCCCGGGCGCACATGCTGCGCGTTAAGATGTCACGGGTCAGCCGATGAACATCTCCTCCTCCGCGTAGGATTCGTTGATCTGCTTCGGGGCGGGGGCCAGAAGGACTTCGAGTCCGCGCCTGACCCCCGCCATAATCGCGGCGACCTCGCGCGCCGGATTGATGATGCGCGACGTGACGTAGTTCGTCGTCACCATCAACTGCCCGTGCGTCTGGTCTATCGAGTGGCTGATCTGCTCGATCTTGTCGCGCGCCGTCTCGGCCGAGAGCCCGACGATCTCTTTGAGTTCCGTGACCTCGCCGCGGATGAGCGCCATCGACTCCGAGAAGTGGTGCGTCGCCGTCGAGAGGTGGCCCGACATGACCGTCACCTGATCCGCGACCTCGCGCTGCCGAACCTGAAGCTGCAGTTCGACCTCTACCAGCGCGCCGACGCGCCCGACCAGCGGGCTGATCTTCGACTCGACGCTGCGCACCACCCGCACCGCGCGCGCCGCCAGCACCGCCACCACGACGGCCACCGTGACGGCCGCCAGGGCGATCACCGCGAACGACACGGCCACGATCACCAGCACCCAGTACGCCGGGTCGTTCGTGTTCAGTTGTAGCGCGGGGAAGGGCATGTCGAATCTTCGATCTGAATTAAACGTCCCCGCCTTCGAGGGCGCGGGGCTCGTTCTCGGTGAGCGCCGAGGACTCCGTGCGGCGCTTCTCGTCGCGGTAGGCTTGCTTGCCGGCCTCGATGGCCGAGCCGACGAGTTCGCCGCGGCGGGAGACCGCGTCGCGTGCGCTCGCCGCCAGTTCGCCCGCCCGCGCCGAGGCCGTCTCGTAATACTCGCCCGCCCGCGCCGAGAGCTGCGTGCCGGTCTCGCGCGCGCGGTCCACACCCTTGCGTGTCGCGTCGGCCACGTCCTGGCGCAGCTCGCGCCCGGACTTCGGCGCGAAGAGCAGCGCGACGAGCGCGCCGACGGTCGCCCCGATGGCGAAGTAGGTCAGGCGCGCGCCCGCGTCACCGTCGCCGCCCGTGCGGCCGCGGCCGCGCCCGTAATTCTCTGACATAACGCCCGCCTCCTTAAAGGGAAAGTATCGCCTCGAACCGTCACGGCGAGAGTTTTTCGGAAACCGTTTGACCTGACCCGCACTATAACAAAGACGCGCAAAGCGGCGCAATGAAGATGGTAGTAGGCAGATGGCAGTAGGCAGCCGCTCCGCGTCTCAGACGTTGAAGGATTAAATCTCAGTTCCCGACGGCGTGGCTTTCAACTGCCTACCGCCTACCGCCTACCGCCTACCGCAAGCTCCGCCAGTAT
>CAXTSK010000331.1:0-6232 GCA_964246655.1 uncultured Pyrinomonadaceae bacterium | reverse complement strand
CGAACAAGAAGGTCAACACAAGGCCGACCGTAGTCAATCTACGCATGTTCCCTCCAAACGATTGCTTCTGCTGTGATGAGTGCACGTGCCTTCGATAATAAACCGGAGTGAGCGGGTTTGCCAGTTGAGAGCCCTCACTGGAAAGGGAGGGCGGGCCGTGTTATGTTAACCCCCGTCATGAGTTTGCGCCCGTAGCTCAGTGGATAGAGCGCTCGCCTCCGGAGCGAGAGGCCGTAGGTTCAAATCCTACCGGGCGTATTCGACTTTCCCTGTATTTCCAAAAACGGTTAAGTGCACGCTCTCCGAGCCTGCCGGCCATCTCAACGTACAAGCCTGCTCAAAATCCGAATCCGCCCCTTTGAGGTGAAACTGTGTCCAGAAGATTCCAAGCGCTCCTCCTGACCCTCTCTTTTGTGCTCTCGACATTTGCACCTGTTCTCGCACAGAGCCAGCAGGACAAGGACAAGCAGCTGCAAGACGCGCAGAAGAAGATCGAGCAGTTGCAGGAGTCTGCGAAGAAGCCCGAGCCGTGGGACGTGGAGGGCGACCACGGCCCGACGACCACCGTCGAGTTCGACACGGACGAGGGCACCTGGATGAGCTGCGACGTGTCGCCCGACGGGCGCACCATCGTCTTCGACATCCTCGGCGACATCTACCGCATGCCCATCAACGGCGGCAAAGCGGAGCTTCTTCTGGGCGGCGCTTCGTGGGAGTGGCAGCCGCGCTTCTCGCCCGACGGGAAGTGGATCGCCTACACCTCAGACCGCGACGGCGGCGACAACATCTGGGTGATGGACGCCGACGGCAAGAACCGGCGGCAGGTGACGAAGGAGACGCAGCGGTTGCCCAACACGCCCGACTGGACGCCGGACGGGCAGTACATCCTGACGCGCAAGCACTTCGTGGATCAACGCTCGCTCGGCGCGGGCGAAATCTGGATGTACCACGTCAACGGCGGCGGCAAGGGCGTGCAGTTGACCGAGCGCCCGAACTGGACGGCCAACATCGGCGAGCCGGTCGCAGACCCGCAGGGCCGCTTCGTCTACTTCGTCGCGAGCACCGCCTTTGACTACAACAAGAACGTCTACGACAGCATCTACTGGATCGACCGTTACGACACGCAAAAAGGTAGACGCTCGACCTTCGTCCGCGGCGCGGGCGGCGCCGTCCGCCCGGCCGTCTCGCCCGACGGCAAGTACCTCTCCTTCATCCGCCGCGTCGGCTTGAAGACCGTCCTCTTCCTGCGCGAGATCGACACCGGCCGCGAGTGGCCCGTCTACGACGGCCTCACGCACGACCAGCAGGAGACGTGGGCCGTCTACGGCACGTACCCCGGCTACGCGTGGACGCCCGACGGAAAATCAATCGTCATCACGGCGATGGGCAAGTTCGTGAGCGTGGACGTGGCGTCGAAGAAGGCGACGCCGATTCCTTTCAACGCGCACGTCTCGCAGAAGGTGACGGAGGCCGTGCGTTCTCCCATCAAGGTCGCGCCCGAGCACGACCGCGCGCGGCTCCTGCGCTGGGCGCAGCGTGGGGCGAACAGCGTCGTCTACAGCGCGCTCGGCAAGCTTTACGTGAAGGAGGGCGACGCCGCGCCGCGCCGTCTCTTCAACACGAACTATCTTGAGTACGCGCCTTCGCTCAGTTCAGACGGGAAGCAGTTGACGTTCGTGACGTGGAGCGACGCGGAGAAAGGCGCGGTCTGGGTCTCAAACTCCGACGGTACGAACGCGCGCAAGATTACGACCATCGGCGATCAGTACGCCAACCCGGTCTTCTCGCCCGACGGGACGAAGATCGCGTACCTGAAGGGGCGCGGCAGCGTCTACCACGAAGAAGACCTGGCGAGCGAGTCCACGTTCGAGATTCATTACTGGGACGGCCAACGCCACAACTACGTCATGGACTTGCAGAGCCGCGGCACGAACGCGCGCATGCCTGTCCTGAGCTTCGACAAAGACGGCGAGCGCATCTACTTCATGGAGGCGGGCGGCGGCCCCGGCGGCGGCCCGACCGAGCCCGCGAAGTTCATCACGTACCTTTCGAGCGTCAAGCTCGACGGCGACGACTCCAAGCGGCACATCGAGGGCAACTACGTCACGGAGATCGTGCCCTCGCCCGACGGCAACTGGGTCTTCTTCAAGGAGCAGCACAAGCTCTACGTCGCGCCGTTCCCGAAGGTCGGCAAGACGGTGCGTTTGAGTTCGACGGAGACCGGCGTGCCCGTCCGTCCCGTCTCCGCGGCCTCCGGCGACTGGCTCGCGTGGTCTGCCGACAGTAAGACGGTCGGGTGGACGCTCGGCGAGAACTTCTACGAGCAGTCGCTCGACAACGTCCTGCGCTCGCTCGCCAAGGACGAGAAGGCGCCCGCGCCGCGGCAGACCGTCATCGGCTTCGACTTCGACCCCGCACGCCCGCGCGGCACCGTCGCGCTCACCAACGCGCGCATCGTCACCATGCGCGGCGACGAGGTCATCGAGAAGGGAACTGTGCTCGTCGAGGACAACCGCATCAAGGCCGTCGGCGCGCGCGTCAACATCCCCGCGAACGCGAAGCGCATCGACGTGGCCGGCAAGACGATCATCCCCGGCCTCATCGACGTGCATTCGCACATGTCCTACGACACGCTCGACATCATCCCCGAGAAGCAGTGGCCCTACTGGGCCAACCTCGCCTACGGGGTGACGACGACGCACGACCCCTCGGCCGCGACGCAGACCGTCTTCGCACAGTCCGAGATGGTCAAGTCGGGCGCGATGACGGGGCCGCGCATCTTCTCGACCGGCTTTGTCCTCTACGGCGCCGAGAATCCCGAGAAGGCCGTCATCAACTCTTACGAAGACGCGCGCGCACACCTCGAACGTTTGAAGGCCGTCGGCGCGTTCTCCGTCAAGAGCTACAACCAGCTCCGCCGCGACAACCGGCAGCGCATCATCAAGGCCGCGCGCGACCTCAACATGATGGTCGTGCCCGAGGGCGGCTCGACCTACGCCTACAACATGTCGATGATCCTCGACGGCCACACCGGGATAGAGCACGCCGTCCCCATCGCGCCACTCTACAAGGACGCGGTGACGCTGTTTGCGAAGAGTCACACGCAGTACACGCCGACTCTCATCGTCGGCTACGGCGGCCTATGGGGCGAGAACTACTGGTATCAGCACACGAACGTCTACGACAACCGGAAGCTCCTGCGCTTCACGCCGCGCGGGCACATCGACCCGCGCGCACGCCGAAGGATGCAGGCGCCCGAGGACGACTTCTACCACTTCGAGCTGGCGAAGAGTGTGCGGGACGTGGTGCGCGCGGGCGGCAAGGCGCAGCTCGGCGCGCACGGGCAGTTGCAGGGCTTGGGCGCGCACTGGGAGCTTTGGATGTTGCAGCAGGGCGGCCTGACGACGTTGGAGACGCTGAGGGCGGCGACGCTCAGCGGCGCGCAGTACCTCGGCCTCGACGGCGACCTCGGCTCGCTTGAGCCGGGCAAGCTCGCAGACCTCGTCGTCCTCGACAAGAACCCTCTGGACGACATACGCAACTCCGAAGCGATCCGCTACGTCATGGCGAACGGCGTGCTCTACAGCGCCGACAACATGGACGAGGTCTATCCCGAACCGAAGCCGCGCCCGCCCTTCTTCTGGGAGCGCCGCGGCGAAGGCAATCTCGCCGGCACCGAGCCGTGAGCTAGAGAATAGCTTTAACCACAGAGACACAGGGACACAGCTTTGAAGTTATAGCTCTTCAAGCTGTGTCTCTGTGTCTCTGTGGTTAACTCCCTCCTGCGTTACTTCAACTGACAGTCGGAACTTCGACGGCGGCGGGGCGTGTAAGAGGGCACTATGCGAGAGGTCGTTTTAGAGAGTCGCGCGTGCGGGTCGTGCGGGTCGTTCGTGTCGGCGACGCGTGAGGACGGGGCCGTGTTCGTCAGGCGGCGCGGCGGGACGTTCTTCCGCGATTCGTTGAACGGACTGCTCACGGGCGTGCCTCGCGAGCGTTCGGGGCTGGCGTACGCCGCGGGCTACGCGGGGCTGCTCTCGCTGTTCCGCTACTCTTTCGCTTACCTGACGATGTCCGGGTGGTGGCCGGCGTGGGCGTTGGGCAAGGTGCTCGTCCTGTTCTTCTGCCTGCTGGGGCCGCTCGCCCTGGTGTTGAGCTTCGCCGCGGCGGTGTCGCTCGACCGCTCGCCGTGGAAGTCCGGGAGGCTGCCGGCGCTCGTCGGCTTACTCGGAGGCTGGCTCGGGAGTTACAAGCTGCTCTTCCTGCTCGACGAAATCTGGCAGTGGCTCGCGTCGCTGTCGCCGTCTTGAAGCGCGCGCGATTTTAGAGGAGGCGGCCGACGGCGCGGCAGACGAGGAAAGAGATGGCGGCCATGAGCGCCGCGAGCGGGATCGTGAGGAGCCAGGCCCAGACGATGCGGCCGGCCACGCCCCACTTGACGGCCGAGAGTCTGCGCGTCGCGCCGACGCCGACGATGGCGCCCGTGATGGTGTGCGTCGTCGAGACGGGCACGCCCGTCAGGGTCACGTAGGCGAGCGTGAGGGCCGCGCCGGTCTCGGCGCAGAAGCCGCCCACGGGCTTGAGCTTCGTGATGCGCGTGCCCATCGTGCGCACGATGCGCCAGCCGCCCGAGAGCGTCCCCAGCCCGATGGCCGCGTGCGCCGCCAGCACGACCCACAAAGGGATCGCGGGCAAAGACCCGTCCGGCCCGTAGGCGACCAGCCCGCCCGCCGCGAGCACGGCCGTGATGATGCCCATCGTCTTCTGCGCGTCGTTGCCGCCGTGGCCGAGCGAGAAGGCCGCCGCCGAAAGAAGCTGCCCCGAGCGAAACAGGCGGTCAACGCGGTGCGGCGACCAATGGCGGAAAATCCAGTAGACCGCCACCATCAGAGCCAGCCCCAACGTCAGCCCGATCAGCGGCGAGAGCACAATGAAGATGAGCACCTTCGTCCACACCTCCATCTTCAAAAGCCCGGCCACCCCGCCGTACGCCGCGATGCCCGCGCCCGCGTAGCCGCCGAGGAGCGCGTGCGAGCTTGAGGTCGGCAAGCCCAGATACCACGTGATGAGGTTCCAGGCCACCGCCCCGACGAGTGCCGCCAGCAGCACGTAGAGGCGGTCGTCGGGCGCGATGAGCGTCATGTTGACGCCGTCGCCGATGGCCTTGGCGACGCGCGTCCCGTAGATGGCGAAGGCGATGAAGTTGAAGAAGGCCGCCCACGCGACGGCCACGCCGGGCGAAAGCACGCGCGTCGAGACCACCGTCGCAATCGAGTTCGCCGCGTCGTGGAACCCGTTGCTGTAGTCAAAGATCAACGCGATGAGGATGATGATGACGACGAAGGTCAGTGTGGCAGTCATGTTGTGAATGATGAATGATGAATGATGAGTGATGAATGATGACGGGCTTGCGTCTATTAATTCATCATTCATCACTCATCATTCATCATTTGCCTTTCACGCGTGCTTGATGATGATGGTCTCGATGATGTTGGCGGCCTGCTCGCAGCGGTCGACGGCGCCTTCGAGCTTGTCGTAGATGTCTTTCCAGCGGATGACGCGGATGGGGTCGGGCGTGCCTTGGAAGAGGTCGCCGATGGCCTCGTGGTAGAGGTCGTCGCCCTCGTTCTCAAGGCGGTGTATCTCGACGAGGCGGGGCGCGATGCCGGCCGGGCGTTCAAGGGTCGAGACGACCTCGTGGAGTTGGACGGCCATGCGCTGGATCACGTCGCCGAACTGGCGCGCGTAGTCGGTCGTCTCCTTCACGTTGTACATGACGACGGCGCGCGCCGCGTCGTCGATGAGGTCTACGATGTCGTCGAGCGCGCCCGAGAGCATGTAGATGTCCTCGCGGTCGAACGGGGTGATGAAGGAGGAGTTGAGCTTCTTCGAGATCGAGTGCGTCAGCTCGTCGCACTGGTGCTCGATGGCCTTGATGCTTTCGAGGTGCTTCTGGAACTCGTCCGCCTTGCCCGCGAGCATCTCGGCGAGCTTGCTGGCCGCGTCATAGATGTGCGAGGTCATCTGGCGGAAGAGAGCGAAATACTGCTCTTCCTTCGGAATCAGGCTGAAACGTCCCATGAACAGATTTCTCCCTGCCCGACTGGTCTCCCTACTTTTGGAACGAGAGCCGAAATATAGACCAACGCCGCCGGGATGTCTACCGATTGCGGATTTCGGATTGCGGAATGCGGATTCGGGAAGATGAAGGTCGCGCCGCCCTTTATCATAT
>CAXTSK010000330.1:0-6268 GCA_964246655.1 uncultured Pyrinomonadaceae bacterium | reverse complement strand
GCCACGCGCTCGCACCTGCGCTGCCGCGACATCATGACGAGGGACGTGACGGTCGCCTCGCGCGCGACCACGCTCGAAGAGGTCGCGCGCATGATGCGCGACGAGGACACGGGCGTCATCCCTGTCGTCGAGCCGGGCGAGACCACTTCCGACTCGGTCACCGAAGTCCAGCGCGTGCCCGCGCGTACGCAGGCCAACGGCCGCCTCGTCGGACTCATCACCGACCGCGACATCGTCATCCGCGCCATCGCCGAAGGACAGGACGCGCGGCAGGTCACGGCCGAGAGCGTGATGACGACCGACCTGCACACCGTCCGCCCCAACGACCGCGTCATCGAGGCCATCCGCAAGATGGGCGACAAGCAGGTGCGCCGCCTCCCCGTCGTAGACCGCGAGGGGAATCTGCGCGGCATCATCTCGATGGCCGACATCGCACTCGAAACCGAGGCTGACCGCGAACTCGGCGAAGCCCTCGAAGAGATTTCAAGCGGCTCGTCGTTCTGGAACAGAATCTTTTCGTGAATGGTGAATGGTAAATAGTGAATAGTGCGTGCGCCTGCGCGCCACACGAAGTTAAGACGCACGACGGCGAACACTCAAACACCATTTACCATTTACCATTTACCATTCACTAATCAATGGCACGATCAATCGAGCGTTACCTGCGGATGATGCCGAAGGCGAACGGCCTGCGGTGTTCGGAGAATTTCTGGTACCCGGCGGCCGACGTGTACCGGACGGGCGGGGGCTGGGTCGTCAAGATCGAACTGGCGGGCGTGGCGCCCGACGAGCTGTCGGTCGAAATCAGCGGCGACATCCTGCGCGTGACCGGCGTCCGCCGCGACGAGACGATGACCGAGACGGTCTCTTACCACCAGCTCGAAATCACCTACAGCCGCTTCGAGAAGACGATCCGCTTTCCCTGCCCCGTCGAGGGCGCGGTCGTCGAGCGGCGCTACCGCGACGGCCTTCTCATCCTGCACATACGCGGCCCTCAGGAGTGCGACTGACAAGTCAGACGCACGCAGTCTCCCTTTCATACTTCAAGAGGACGAGCATCCCTTATGGCTGACAAGACCCCGAGAGCCGAACAGGAGCAGGCCACGCCGGCCGCCGCCGAGGGCGCAGCGGGCGTGCCGCAGACCACGCCGCAGCAGGCTTTGAACGAGTCGAAGGAGGCGGGCACGGGCGGCGCTTCGGTCGCGCCCGGCGGCGGCGCGGCGGAAGGCAAGACCTCCGAAGTCTTCGAGATCGCCGTGCTGCCCTTGCAGCAGACGACGATGTTCCCGGGCACCGTCATCCCTCTGGCCGCGGGGCGCCCGCGCTCGGTCGCCGCGGTCGAGGCCGCGCTCGCCACCGAAGAGAAGCTGCTCGCCTGCATCACCGTGCGCGAGTCGCGCGGGACGGTCGAGGCCGAGGCCACGCCGCCCGCAGACCTCTACGAGGCGGGCACGCTCGTCATGGTCAAGCGCATGATGCGCACGCCCGAAGGGCTCCAGCTCATCGTCCATGGCACCGAGCGCGTCCGCATCGTCAAGTGGACGCAGACCGACCCGCACATCCGCGCGCGCATCCGCATTATCCCGGCGCCGACGGTGCGCGACTCGGACGCCGTCGAGGCGCTGACGCGCAACGTACAGTCGCTCGTCCAGCGCGCGCTCGCGATGCTCCCCGAGATTCCGCCCGAGGTGCGCAACGCCGTGCTCTCGGCCAACGACCCCGTGCAACTCTCCTACTTCCTCGGCTCCATCCTCAACCTCGGCGTCCAGCAGGAGCAGGACATGCTCGAAGCCGACTTCGTGGACGACCTCTTGCAAATCGCCTACGGACGGCTCTCGCACGAGATCGACATCATGGAGCTGCGCACGAAGATCGCGGCCGAGGCGCAGGGCGAGATGACGAAGGCGCAGCGCGACTACTTCCTGCGCCAGCAGATGAAGGCCATCCAGAAGGAGTTGGGCGAGGATGAGAACGGCGAGGAGGCTGAGGCCGACATGCTCCGCGAGCGGCTCGGCGCCGCGGACTTGCCCGAGGAGGTGCGTAAAGAAGCGGAGCGCGAGCTGCGCCGTCTGGAAAGACTCCCGCAGGCCGCGCCCGACTACCACGTTATCCGCACGTGGCTTGAGTTCGTCATCGAGCTGCCGTGGAACAAGTCTTCCGAAGACAAGCTCGACCTGAATGAAGCGCGTCGCGTGTTGGACGAAGACCACTACGGCTTGGAAGACATCAAGGAGCGCATCCTCGAATTCCTCGCCGTCGTCAAACTCCGCCGCGACTCGAAGAGTCCCATCCTCTGCTTCGTCGGCCCGCCGGGCGTCGGCAAGACTTCTCTCGGCATGTCCATCGCGCGCGCGCTCGGCCGCCAGTTCGAGCGTCTGTCTCTGGGCGGCGTGCGCGACGAGGCCGAGTTGCGCGGCCACCGGCGCACGTACATCGGCTCGATGCCGGGGCGCATCATCCAATCCCTGCGGCGCGCGGGCGTCAACAACCCCGTGATGATGCTCGACGAGATAGACAAGCTCGGCAACGACTTCCGCGGCGACCCGGCCTCGGCCCTGTTGGAGATTTTAGACCCGCAGCAGAACCACACGTTCCGCGACCACTATCTCGACCTGCCGTTCGACCTCTCGAAGGTCTTCTTCATCGCGACGGCGAACCAATTGGCGCCCATCCCCAGCCCGCTGCGCGACCGCATGGAGATCATCGGGCTCGTGGGCTACAGCGACCAGGAGAAGCTGCACATCGCGCGGCAGTACCTCATCCCGCGCCAGACGCGCGAGAACGGTTTGCAGGAAGACCAGCTCGAAATCACCGACGCGGCGCTCGCGCTTATCGCCGCGCGCTACACGCGCGAGGCGGGCGTGCGCCAGTTGGAACGCACCGTCGGCCGCGTCGCGCGCAAGGCCGCGCTGCGCGTCGCCGAGGGCCAGACGGAGAAGATCGTCGTCGATGCCGACGACCTGAAGGAGATGCTCGGCGCGCCGCGCTTCTACCCCGAAGAGGCGCGTAAGGAGCTGCCGACGGGCGTCTCGACGGGGATGGCTTGGACGGAGACGGGCGGGCAGCTGCTCTTCATCGAGGCGACGCTGCTGCCGGGAAGCTCCGGCCTGCAACTGACGGGTCAGCTCGGCGAGGTGATGCAGGAGTCGGCGCGCGCGGCGCGCTCGTACCTGTGGTCGCACGCCTCGGAGTTCGGCATCGAGCCGCAGATGTTCAAGAACTACGGCATGCACGTCCACGTCCCCGCGGGCGCCATCCCGAAGGACGGCCCCTCGGCGGGCGTCGCCATCACCTCGGCCTTCGCGTCGCTGATGACGGGCCGCCGCGTGCGCAACGACACGGCGATGACGGGCGAGATCACGCTCTCGGGTTTAGTCTTCCCCGTCGGCGGCATCAAGGAGAAAGTTCTGGCGGCGCACCGCGCGGGCCTGCGCCGCGTCGTGCTCCCCGCGCGCAACGAGCCCGACACCGAAGACATCCCCGAGGACGTGCGCAAGGAGCTTGAGATAGTCTACGTCTCGCGCATCGGTGAGGCGCTCGAACAGACGCTCGAAAAGCTCGTCGCGCAGCCCCCGCCGCCCGCCGACCCGCAGGTGGAAGAGTCGCGCACGCAGTCACAACAGCCGAAGCAGGCGGAGCCCGAGCCCGTCCGCGCGCGCGGTCGTTAGAAGGCTTTCACTTATACAGAGAGGGACTCAAGAGGATGGCGACGAGCAGGAAGACGCAGGCGAAGGCGGGCGTGCCCGAGAAGCGGCGCGGCCAGCAGATGGGCGACGAGCGGAGCGGGCCGGACCAGACTGATGAAGCGCAACGCGTCATCACGCCCTCCGTGCCCGCCGCCATCCCGACGAACGTCAAGCAGGGCGAATCCGACGGCGAGTCCGAGTTCAAGGCCCGTCAGAAGACCGCGCGCAAAGGACGGAAGTAAGATTTCGATGAGCCCGGGGGAACCTGACGACCACATAGGTATCGGAAGGAGGAACCTCATGGCCGACAAGTCCGAAGACAGGTTGAGAGGCTACGTCGTCATCTCGACCACGTTAAGCGGCGACGTGAAGAAGTACGCGGGCTGCAAGGGCATCCCGTCCGGCGACGTTTACCCCGCCATCTACAGGCAGGTCTACGGCCTCGCGAGCAAGCGCGATTGCGAGAAGTGGGTCAACTCGAACTGCTCTCGTTAAAGTAAAGAGCCCTTACAAAAAAGAAATGGGGTCGGACTCCCCCAAGCCCGACCCCGTCGGCCACTCGCGTGGCCTGCCCCAAAGTTTCACTCGTTCTCAGAAGGAACGCCCGTTAGGTGAGTACATAGTACGCCTGGGCATTACCCCTTTGGTTGCAAACACGTTGCGCTCGCGTGAAGAGTTCGCGACAGGCCCGCCTTTTTAATTTCCGCCGGTTTTCCTCTTAAAAACCTCCTCCGGCACGGGCACGTCGAACGTCGCTTCGCGGATTTTAAGCACCGTGTCGCCCATCGCCTGCGAGTTCGAGACGCGCCGGAAAGGGATCATCACGCCGTCCACGCTGCGGTAGTCCGAGTACGTCTCGGTCACCGGCATCGAGATGGTGTCGCTCGTCGCCAGAGAGTCCTGCCTGAGCGGGAGGAAGGTCTTCGCGGAGATGTACTGCGTGACCGGGCTCCCCTTCTCGGGCGTGAAGACGACGACGTACGTGTCCTCGCCGTCCACCTTAGCCATCTTCTTAATCTCGGCCGTCTTGAAGAGCGTCTTCCAGTTGAGCGGCGCGTAGAAGTCCGAGCCGAGGCGCACCTCGTCCAGCTCCTTGCCCGTCTTCGGGTTGTAGGGGATGAAGCTGCCCTCGTCGGCGGCCGACGTGCCGTCGAAGAACTCGTGGAAGAACCCGATCTGCTTACCCAAAGCCTTGAGCGTCACGTCCTGCGCGAAGGAGTTCGGCGCGCGCGCGTAGATGACGGCCTCGCCGCCGACGCCCTGGTGCAGCAGGTCAACGTCCGCCACGACGCGGAGCGTCTTGTGCTTACGCAGCGCCGCCTCGCCGCCCGAGGCCGCGACCACTTTCGCCATCAGCTCGTCCACGGTCATCGTCGCCTTGAACTCCTCGGCCGAAGCGCTGGGGCCGTCCGCGGCCTTCACCTTCTTCAGGGTGTAGTTGCCCTGCGGCTGCTCAAGATATATCTCGGTCTCGTGCGGGTTGTCCTTCGCCGGGCGGAAGGTCATCTGGAAGCCTTCGAGCCCGGCGAGTTTGTAGCGACGCCCGCCGACGGGTTCGAGCGTGTAGGTCGGCTGGCCCGGCACCGCGACGTTGAGCTTGCCCTCCTTGACCGCGACCGTGAACTTCATGTTGGCGGCTTCGAGCAGGTACTCGCCGACCTCGTTCTCGATCTTCGCCGCGGGGTCTGTCGCCACGACGGCGGCGGGCTCCGCCTTGGCGTCGGGGTCGCCGACGAGGTTCGACCAGACCACGTTCATCGTCGAGGCGGGGAGCGGCGAGGCCGTGACGTTCGTCAGCATCACGAAGCCGAGATGCTGGTCGGGCATCAAGGCGACCTGCGCGTTGAAGCCGTCGATGTTGCCGCCGTGCTCCGCGACCCTGTGCCCCTTCCACTCGCGCAGGAACCAACCCAATCCGTAACTGACGTTCCCGGCGATCTTCATCTGCGGCTTAAGCAGTTCCTCGAAACTCTTCTCGGAGACGAGCCGCTTGCCCTCGAACGAACCGCCGCCGAGCATCAGGCGGAGCCACTGCGCCATGTCGCGCGCGCTGGAATTGATGGCGCCGGCCGGCGCGATGGCGGGCAGGTCGCGGGTGGGGACGCGCCGCGTCTCCTTCGTCCCCTCCTCGTAGACGTAGCCGAAGGAGTAGTCGCGCGCCTTCTGCATCTCGGGGACGGAGGTGTCCGAAGACTTCATGCCGAGCGGCTTGAAGATGCGCTCGCCGATGAGCTTCTCCCAGTTCGAATTTTCGACGCGGCCGACGACCTCGCCCGCGGCGGCGTACATGACGTTCTGGTACTGGAACTTCTCGCGCAGCTTCGCGGTGGGCTTCGCCTGCGCGGCGACGCGGATGACCTCCTCGCGGTTGAGCGCGCCCGAAACCCACGCGAGGTCGGTGCGGTTGAGGCCCGAGCTGTGCGAGAGCAGGTCGCGCAGGGTGATCTTCGCGTCGGCCTCCGGGTCTTGCAGCTTGAAGTAAGGCAGGAACTTCTTCGGCGAGTCGTCGAGCGAGAGCTTGCCCTCGTCGGCGGCCATCGCGACGAGCATCGCCGTGAACGCCTTCGACGAAGAGCCGATGG
>CAXTSK010000329.1:0-6272 GCA_964246655.1 uncultured Pyrinomonadaceae bacterium | reverse complement strand
GCCTACTGCCTACTGTATTTAAGGCTTTAACCAAAGCAACCCGCGGGGTGCCGGCCACATCATTGATTGGACAAGATGCAGCTTGACCCTTTGAGAAAGGCGCAGTTATAGTCGGCAAGCGTGGGGCTCCTTTCTCGTTCCCCCTTCGACAGATGTTCGGGCAAGGTCGAATTCCCCCGAACCGCCGCTTAGTTTAACCGTTCCGCCGTCCCCCCGAGGTAATTTGATGAGAAGAAACGCCGTCATCCTGTTCGCCCTCTTCCTCGTTCTACAACTCACGGGGCTGGCGCAGTCGCCGACGCCGGGCGCCGCGGGCAAGGCCATGGAGTTCTACCCGCTCGAAAACGTACGCACCGGTCAGAAGGGCGTCGCGCGGACGGTCTTCGCCGGGGCGGAGCCGGAGGAGTTCGGCCTCGAAGTCCTCGGCGTGCTGCCCGGCTTCCCGGCGCCGCGCAAGTCGGTCATCATCGCCAGGCTCATGGGCGCGCAGGTCGAGCGCACGAGCGTCTTCGCGGGCATGTCCGGCTCGCCCGTCTACATCGACGGCAAGCTCGTCGGCGCCATCGCCTACGCCTTCCCCTTCTCGAAGGAGCCCATCGCGGGCATCACGCCCATCAAGCAGATGATCGAGATGTTCGAGCAGGGGCCGCAGTCGAGCGGGCGGCGCGACCAGTTGGGCTTCCTGCGCGAGCCGCGCGCCGTCTCTTACACACAACTCTCGGGCGTTGACTGGAAGTCGCTGCTCCCGCAGGGGCAGCAGGGCGGCGTCAACTTCGTCGCGCCGGTCGCGACGGGCTCGCCCCTGGCGGCGCTCCTCGGCCAGCAGTTCGCGCCGATTGCGACGCCGCTCGTCTTTAACGGCTTCTCCCCGCAGGCGGTCGCGCAGTTCGGGCCGCAGCTACAGACGCAGGGGTTGATGGCGGTCTCCGGCATCGGCGGCTCGTCCGCCATCACGCCGCTCGGCAAGGTGACCGAGCAGACGCTCGCGCCGGGCACTTCGGTCAGCGTCGAGCTGGTGCGCGGCGACTACTCGGTCGCGGCCTCGGGCACGGTCACGCACCGCGACGGCGAGCGCATCTACGCCTTCGGCCACCCGTTCCTCAGCCTCGGCTCGTCCGACATGCCGATGTCCGAGTCCACGGTCGTCACGGTCATCCCGAACACGCTCAACTCCTTCAAGCTCGCTTCGGCCGGTCAGATGGTCGGCTCCATCTCGCAGGATCGCTCGACCGGCATCTACGGCCAACTCGGCCACGCGCCGAAGATGGTGCCCGTCACGATCAACCTGCACACGAGCCGCGACCAAGTCCAGACCTTCCGCTACGAGGTCGCCAACGACGAGTTCCTGACGCCGCTGCTCCTCAACATGACGATCTACAGCACGCTCACTTCGAGCGAGCGCGCGCTGGGCGACTCGACCGTCAGCGTCCGCGGGAAGATCGAAGTGAAGGGGCAAGAGCCCATCGTCCTTGAGCGCCGCTTCTCGATGCAGGGCGCGGGCATCTCGGCCGCGGGCTCCGTCGCCGCGCCCGTGCAGGCTCTTCTCTCCAGCGGCTTCGAGAACGTCGAATTGGGGCCGATTACGCTCGACATCGCCGCGACCGACGTGCGGCGCGTGGCGACGCTCGACCGCATCGCGCTCGACCGCAGCGAGCTGCGCAGCGGCGAGACCGTCGAGGTGCAGGCTTACGTCCGCACCGAGTCGGGCAAGCAGTTCGTCCAACGCATCCCCGTCCAGATTCCGGCGGACGTGCCGCCCGGACAGCTCGTCCTCTTCGTCGGCGACGGCGGCACGCTGCAACAGGCTTCGGCCTCGCAGAGCTTCGTCCCGCAGGACTTGGGCCAACTCGTCGGCGCCATCAACAAGATGAAGAAGAACGACCGGCTCTACGTCAAGCTCTTCCGCATCACGACGGGCGCGGTCATCGGCACGGACGAGATGCCGAACCTCCCGCCTTCCTTCGTCGCCACGCTCAACAGCGACCGCGCCTCGGGCGGCTACACGCCCACCGTGCTCTCGCCCCTCACGGAGAAGGAACTGCCGCCCGCTGAATACGTCATCAACGGCCAGCAGCTCATCGGCATCACCGTGATTCGGTAAAGTTAAGGTAGTTAAGTTAACCACAGAGACACAGAGGCACAGCTTGAAGCAAAACGTCTTCAAAGCTGTGCCTCTGTGTCTCTGTGGTTAAACTTCTTTCCCGCCAAGTCCAACTCGAAAGAGAAAACGTCTTTCCGACTCCGGCACGTGAACCGCTTCGAACGATAGTCCTTCAAGCTCAAGTGCTTCTCGTAGACTCTCGCCGCCGAAGAGCAACAGCGTCGGCACGTTCACTGACCAATTGACGAGCGCGGGCAGGATTTCGGTGAAGCGCTCGATGGCGCGGCAGGTGAGATAGCCGGCGTCGGGCGCCTCGACCTTTTCGAATCGTTCGGCGACGACGCGGGCGCGCTCAGACAGGCTGAGTCTTGAAAGCGCCTCGCGCAGGAAGACCGATTTCTTCTGCGAGGCTTCGACCAGCATCGCCTTCAAGTCGGGCCGCGCGACGAGGCAGGGGATTGCGGGCAGCCCCGCGCCCGAGCCCACGTCGAGCACGGTCGCGCCGTCGGAGATGTAAGGAAGCGCCGTCAGCGATTCGAGCACATGGCGCGCGGCGAACTCCGCGGGCGGGCAGGGCGCGACCAGGTGCAGGCGCGGGTTCCACGCCGCGACCAGTTCGAAGTAGTCGCCGAGCCGCGCGCGCGTATCGTCGTTCAGTTCTGTCTCGAAGTGTCCGGCGCGCTCCGCCAGCGCTTTGTCAAACTCGCCGCGTGGTGTAAGTTTTCGTTCGGCCATCTCCCCAAATCCAGTCAGAAGCTTAGCGGATGTCAGAAGCAAACAACAGTCGAGTTCCCGACACGCACACGCTCGCCGAAGAGCACGAACGTTTGGGCCGCGCCGCCGTCCGGCTCATCGCAGACTACGCGCGCTCGCTCGACGCCGCGCCCGTCTGCTCGCAGGCCACGCCCGAAGAGCTAATCGAAATCTTTGACGAGCCGCTGCCCCAAAACGGCGTCGGCTTCGGCGAGATTTTCGAACAGATCGGCCGCGACCTCATCCCGCACGCGATGAACATCCCGAGCCCGCGCTATTTCGGCCTCTTCAACCCGACGCCTCTGCCGGTCGCGGTCTGGGCCGACGCTGTCGCCTCCGCCATCAACCAGAACGGCGCGGCGTGGCGCAACTCGCCCTCTCTGAGCGTCGTCGAGGCACGCGTGCTGCGCTGGCTCTGCCAACTCGTAGGATACGGCCCCGAGTCTTTCGGGACGCTGACGAGCGGCGGGTCGGAAGCGAACCTCGTCGGCCTCAAATGCGCGCGCGACCACGCCGGCGAAGGCGCACGCGACCGCGGCCTGCGCGCGCAGGGCTCGACGGATCACCTCGTCGTCTACGCCTCCGAGCAGTGCCACTACTCCTTCGTCAAGAGCGTGGACATCCTCGGCCTCGGCCGCGAGAACCTGAGGAAGATAGACACAGACTCGCGCTTCCACATCCGCACAGACCTTTTGCGCGAGGCAATCAAACGCGACCTTGAAGAAGGGCACACGCCCGTCTGCGTCGCGGGCGCGGCGGGCGCGACCTCGACCGGCGTCGTAGACCCTCTGGACGAACTGGCCGACATCGCGCGCGAGTTCGGAGTGTGGTTCCACGTGGACGCGGCCTACGGCGGCGCGCTCGCGTTCTCGGAAAAGCACAGGTGGCGTTTGCGCGGGATCGAGCGCGCCGACTCGGTCGCGTTCGACCCGCACAAGTGGATGTTCGTCCCCTTCGAGTGCGGCGCGTTGCTCGTGCGCGGCGGCGGGCGCGTGCTGCGCGACGCCTTCGACATCACGCCCGAGTATCTTAGCGAGAACCGCGGCGGCGCGGACGTGGAGTACGACTTCTTCCGCTACGGCCAACTGGGGACGCGCCGCGGCATGGCGCTGAAAGTGTGGGCCGCGCTCAAGTCTCTGGGCGTGCGCGGCTACGCAGAGGTGGTTGACCGGCAGATTGAGCTGGTCAACTACCTCGCCTCGCGCTTCGACGAGTTGGAAGAGTTCGAGCGCGTGGGCGAGGTCGAGACGGCGCTCTGCTGCGCGCGCTTCCTGCCCGCGTGGGCGCGTGCGAAATCTCTCGAAGAACAGGACGAGTTGCAGCGCGCCCTGCAACAGCGCGTCGAACGCTCGGGCGGCGCGTGGCTGGCGACGACCGTGCTGCACGGGAGGAGGGCGTTGCGCATCAACGTCAACAGTTTCCTCACCGAACGCCGCCACATCGACTATCTGGTAGAATTGCTCTGTCAAGAAGGCACGAAGCTGACGCAGGGAGGGCAAGTCTCATGAAGTTGAACGCGACACGCGTGGCCGCGCTCTGTCTCTTCTGTCTGCTGGTCGCGCTCGCCCCCGCGAGCGCGCGCGCACAATCTCCGCGTCCGACCGCGAGGCAGGTAGCCACCGCGTCCGACCGCTGGCTCGAACGTTTGAACTCGCGCCAGGACTTCGACCGGATGGCGCGCGTCTACACCGACCAGCCCTACGCCCTGCCGCACGTCATCTTCGTCATCGACCGCAAGAGCGGCGACAAGATTTACTACGTCAACTCGAAGCGCTTCCGCTTCCACCAGGACTTCGTCAACGGGACGTACCTCTCGCTCGAACGCGGGCCGGACTTCTTCCGGAACAACTACCTCCGCGCCAACCGCCGCTTCATCCTCGGCACGCTCGCGTGGCAGTCGCCAGTCAAGCGCTACACGTTCGAGTTCTGGGAGGGCGACCTCATCACGGCCGAGCTGATAAAGCTTACCGGCGACACCATCAGGAAGACCTTCTTCGACTCGGTCGCCTACAAGCCGAACTCGCTCAGGCAGGAGCAGGAGTCGGCGGAGATCGCGGGGCTCGACCGCGTCACGCAGAGCGACATCGCGCGCGAGCAGGAGTACCAGGCGCTCAACGTCGCCAAAGGCATAGGCCGCATTCACATCATCGACAAGCTCGACGACCACGTCGAGATCGGCTCCAACGAGATACTCGTCCTAAACGAGGTGCCCATCAGCCTGCCGCCCGTCGCGGGCGTCATCATCTCGAAGCCCTCGACGCCGCTCTCGCACATCAACCTGCTGGTGAAGGGCTGGGGCGTGCCGAACGCCTACATCAAGAACGCGTCGGAGTTGCTCAAGCAGTACGACACCTGGTGGGTTACGTTCGAGACGACGCCCGACAAGTACACCATCAAGCGGGCCGACACCGACGAGCTGAAGGTCTACCAGGCCGAGCAGGCCAAGATCAGGAAGGCGATGACGCCGCGCTTCAACCTCGAAGAGCGGCGCCTGCTCGACCTCGCGCGGCAGACCAAGCGGATGGCCGACGCCTTCGGCTCGAAGTCCGCAAACCTCGGCGAGGTGGCGCGCTCGCGCCTCCCCGGCGTCGTCGTGCCGAACGGCTTCGGCGTTCCCATCTATTACTACGACCGGTTCGTCAAGGAGAACGGTTTAGATGACGCGCTCGCCGAGATGATGGGCGATCAGAAGTTCGTCCACGACCCCGCGTACCGTCGTGAACGCCTGACGGCCATGCGCGAGCGTTTCAAGGCGGGGAAGGTGAGCGACGAGCTGCGCGCGGCGCTTCTGAAGAAGGCGCGCGCCGAGTTCGCGGGCAAGGGCCTGTTCGTGCGCAGCAGCTCGAACGTCGAAGACCTGCCGAACTTCAACGGCGCGGGGCTCTACGACACCGTGCCGAACGTGAAGGAGGACGAGAAGCTCGTCGAGGCCGTCAAGACCGTCTGGGCCTCGCTCTGGAACTTCGAGGCGTACGAGGCGCGCGAGCGCGCCAACATCGACCACTCGAAGGCGTACATGGCCGTGCTCGTGCAGGAGGGCGTTAACGCCGACAGCGCGGGCGTGATGATCACGACCGACCCGTTCGACTCCGACAACCGCGGCGCCATCTACATCAGCGCCAAGCGGGGCTTAGGCATCAAGGTGGTCGAGGGCAAGCGCATCCCCGAGCAACTCATCTACCTCCGGCGCTCGAACTCCGTCAAAGTCCTGACGCGCTCGGAGGAGGAGAGCCTACTCACCTTCGACGAGGCGGGCGGCGTCAAGGAGATTCCCATCTCGGGCGAGCGCGCGGTGCTGACGGACGAGGTCGTCCGCAAACTCGCGCGCGCCGCCTCGCAGATCAAGACCGTCTTCGGCGGGCGCGAGCAGGACATCGAGTGGGTCTACATGCGCGGCCAGATTTTCATCGTGCAGTCG
>CAXTSK010000328.1:0-6282 GCA_964246655.1 uncultured Pyrinomonadaceae bacterium | reverse complement strand
GGTAGAGAAACCACTTCTTGGTGGGCGCGCCATATAGAACCCCGCGGCATCCGGTCGGAACCTTCCGGACGAGCCTCCACCCCTCTTCGAGGCGTGGAGGAGACTCGCGTACGCGGACGGCCTTGACACCGACGGCCCTCCGGGCATAGAGTTCGGTCTGTTTCGTCGTTGCCTGTAACTCGCTCTTTCCGGCGCAGGCGCCTTCGTCCTGACATCAGTCCCGAAAAACTTTTACACTGAGTCGTTCCTCTGCACGGCTCAAGTATCTTCAACGCGCACGGCATGGTCTGTCCCGTGAGGGGGCAGTCCAAACACTCACTCCAATCGTGAAGCCGCGCCCAACTCGTCTTAAGGAGTAGCTATGCCTCCCACACAGCCACCCCCCGTCCTTCTCTCTCCCACGTTGGCCTATCCGAAAAGACGCAGGCGTCGCGTCGCGATCTGCGCCGCCGCAGTCGCGCTGGCATTCGCCGCGCTCAGTTTCACGGGGCCGGTGGGCTCCGCGCGGAAGCCGCCGCAACGCGCCGTCGCTCAGCCATTGCCGCAAGGGAGGCAGTCGAAAAAGAAGCCGGCCGCCGTGCAGAAGGGCGTGTCCAAGCGTGACATGGAGCCCGAGAACCTCGGCCCCAATTCCGACATCAAGACCGAGGTCGTCTTCCCCCCCTTCAAGGCCGAGACGAAAGCCTTCGCCCTGATCGTCGGCGTCTCGGAGTACGAGAACCTTTCCGAGAAGGAGCAACTGAGATACGCCGACAACGACGCACAGGAAATGTACAACTTCCTGGTCAGCGACAAGGGCGGGTTCCAGCCGCAGAACGTGACGCTGCTTCTTAACGAGGAGGCGACCAAGTCTCAGGTTCTCGAAGAGATCGACAAACTCGGTGAAAAGAGCGGGCCAGACAGCCTCGCGCTCATCTACTTCGCCGGCCACGGCGTCGTAAGTAAGTCGCGAAAGGCTTACCTGCTGCCCTACGACACGACTCGCTACAAGTTGATGGATACGGCGATAAAAATGGCCGACATCAAAGATGCCATTCAAAACCTGCGCGCGCGCAGCGTGGTCATCATGAGCGACGCCTGTAAAGCCGGGGCCATCAACGACCTCATGGGCGGCGACGCCGACTGGAGTTCGACCACCAACCCCTCCACCGATGTCTTCCCCGAGCCGGCTTCGCGCCGCGACCAGACCTCGTTCATCTTCACTGCCGCCTCTCCGACACAAAGCTCGGTCGAGAAGGCCGAATACAAACACGGCCTGTTCACTTATTACATGCTTGAGGCGCTCAACGGGCGGGGCGACGCGGACGGCGACGGCCTCGTCACCTCGATGGAACTGTACAACTACGTGACCAAAAAAATCCGCGAGGAGGTTGTGCAGGTCAAGGTGAAGCAGGTGCCCGAATACAACCCGTCCTACGACAGGTCTATCCCGCTGGGCATCGTCAGCGAAGCGGGGCAGAAAAAATATCTCCAGTGGTTCGGGTCGGACTCTCTGGTCATGCGGTTGGCGGCGGCGTTCGACGCAGCCCTTCAGGAGGGGCGCCTGACCAAGCCGCAGGGGCAGAACGCGTTGTACTACTTTCAGGAGCTAGGTAAGTACAACGCCACGCCGCAGGGCGTGGCAAACGAGAAGCAAGAGAAGTTGATCGCGCGGCTGCGGGCCGAGGCCGAGCGGATCATCGAACAGTCGCCGGCAGACGCCGGCCAGTGGGACGACGCCCAGGAATATCTGGGGGCGGCTTTCCAGTATACGCGCGACGACGAACTCCTCGCCAAACAGTTCTACAGCTCCGTCAAAAGCTACTACATCCGCGGCGAGACGGGACGCGCCGAACGCGAGTGCGACAACGCGCTCGAACAGATCGAGAAGGAACGGTCGAAAGACCCGCGCATCAGCGTCAAGGTCGGACAGTTCTACGTCGAGCTGAAGAAATGGGACAAGGCGAGACGCGCTTACAAGTTGGCGATGGACAATAACCCCAGCGTCCCCTGGGTCACGGAGTACGCCGAAGTGCTCTTCAACCTCGACTTGTTCCCCGAGGCCGAAGAGCAGGCGCGGCGCGCCCTCAAGGGCGACCCGAAGTACGCGCCGGCGCTGAAACTGCTGACGGCAGTTCTGCTCCGGAATCCGCGGAAAGGGAGCCTTGACGAGGCGCTTGCGTCTATCACGCTCGCGCGCACCGTCGCCCCGGATGATCTGGAGGTGGAGGAGTTGTTCGGCCGCCTCATGATGGCGAAGGGTGACGCGCGACAGGCCGTCGAGTCGCTGTTGAAGGTTGCGCGCCTGAGGCCGGCGGTCGAAGGGCCGGCGGTCGAGGTGCGTGCCCGCTCGCTCCTCTTTCTCAGCCGGGCCTACGCGCAGGGCGGCGACCTGGATCGCGCCATCTCGGCGCTGCGCGCGGCGGTCGAAGCCCGCTCGCAGAACGTCGAGGTCTATGACGCGCTGGCCGAGTACCTGAACGAGCAGGGTGATGTCGGCGAGGCCGTCAACGTCGCACAGAAGGCCGTAGCCCTGACGCTCGGGCAGGGCGAGGAGAACGCCAGGCGCGTCGGGCTGGTGGCCGAATACCTGGAGCGCGGCGGCCAACTGGCGGAGGCGGCTTACAAATACCGCGAGGCGGGGCGCATCGCCCCGAATGCCGAACTCGGCACGTCTTACGAAACGCGCGCCAGAGTCCTCTTCCTGCGCGCGGGCCGCCCGCGGGAGGTCGGCATAAGGATAATTTCGCAGGGCGAGAGGCGTGCCGAGCAACGCCAGTCGCCGCTCATCATCCCCGGCGGGCGGGAAGCGCTCGAACGCCTCTCCGGCATCGTCCTCAGCGAGGACGACCCGACTGCGATGGCGCGCGTCTTCGACGCCGCCCTGCGCGACTCCACGGTCGCCTCCCGGCTGATTAGCTTCTACACACGCTACCCCGATTTCGTGCGGAAGGCCGGAATGAAAGGCGGCAGTAACAGCGTCACGCTCGAACTGCCTGCTGCCGGCCAGATGCTTTCCCCGCAGGCCAAGGCGGGTCTGAAATTCTTCGGCGTCGAGGACAAGAAGGGGAAGCGCCAGATCAAGCCTCGCGAATTCGACGCGCAGAGCCACATCCTCGAAGCGCTGGGCGGCAGCCCCGAAAAACTCCGACAGGGCGAGGCGGTCAAAGTCACGTATAAGGACGAAGAAATCTCCGTCCTGCTCGGCATGGCCGACTGGGTCGGGCTCGTTAAAGACATGGTCAAGGTCAGGCCCGAGGAGCAACTCCTCACCTTCCTCCAAGACCCGCAGGCTATGCGGCTGTACGTCGGCCTGTCGGCGATGACCGACGACACGGCGGCACAGTTTCGGCAAGCCATCACCATGAAAGAGAACGCCGAGGACATCCCGGCGGGCGTTTACTTCGCCGGGCCTTACCTACGCTTCAACCCGCAGGGAGCCCTCTACATCCCGGGGCAGCGTCAGGGCGAGTTGAACTGGCAGCGAATGCTCAAGGCTGTCTCGGCGCCACAGTCCACATCGTGGCTCTTCAAAAAGGATAATGGCGGCGCGCTCTACCTCTTCTGCGCACTCTCAAGCACGGGTGAGGTCGGCGATTTTATCGCCCGCTCGCCCGGCTTTGAACAACTCTTCAAGTCGATGCAGAAGTCACAACTGCCGGTGGCGCGCGAGCCGTTCGATTTCATGGACTTGCTTGGTTATCTGCGCGTCGAGCACGATGAACTCCGCTTGCCGAAGGCCGTGGAAACGTGGGTCGGGCGCGCGGGCGGCGGCGCAAGTGACCCGGTCTTCGCATTGCTCTCGAAGGGCGCGCAGTTCCCGGCCGGCAAGCAGATCCCGCTCGTCAAACAGATCGCGGTCTTGACTCAAGTCGAGCGCGAGCGCCCCGACTGGACAGCCAACCCGAAGGTCGTCGAGTTACTCGTTCGACAGGTCGAGAGCAGCAGGGAGCCACAGATCGAGTTGGCCCTCGACCTGCAAATGGACGACAGTCAACTCGCCGCCTACATCACCCGTCTCGACCAACTCGACGCCATCCAACCCCCGGAGGCGAAGGCGACGGCGGTGCGCCTGTTCCAATCGGCTTCCGAGTTGCTCCGGCAGACCGTGCTGAGGTCCGACCTCGACGACAAACGCGTCGCGGAATTGACCGCCGGCCTGCTGCGGATTGACGTGTCCGGCAGTAACCTCGCCCCACAGGTCATCTCCTTCTTCCGAAATGAACTGCTCGGCGCGGGCGTGCCCGCCGCGGGCACTCGGCTCGAAGAGCGGCTGACCGAACTGCTATCGGCGGGCGCGCCCGTCGTGATTCCGGTCTTCAGCACGCAAGCGCGCGCGCAAGCCCCGACGACCGGTTTCCGCTTCGACGCATCGAAGGCGGCGCAGCAGCGCATCAACCTCTTTCTCTCTCGGCAGAAGCTCACGCGCCTCTCGGCGGTGGCGGACGCCGCCACTGCGCTCGACGAGCTTGAGGCGGATCCGTCGTCGAGCGCCGCCCTCACGCGACTCCGGGCGGCGGCGGAAACATTTGTCGAGCCGGAGCCCCCGCCCGCGCCGAAGAAGAAATCCAAGCAACCCATCGTCCAAGCGCCGACCTTTAAGGAGACCGTCGCCAGGCTGGGAGTTCCTGTCGCCCCGCGGGTCATCTCGGAAACCAGAGCCCAACTCGCGCCTTTCGCCGGTGAGGCACTGCTCGGATACGTCTACGCCGCGGCCGCACCTGATGGCGGACTCCCCGACCCCGGGCTCGTCCGCCGACACGATTTCGGCACCTCGCCTTGGGGCGAAACGCGCCTGGACGAGAACGGCAAGATTAGTGGCGGCGTAGGCCGCCTGAGCCGCGCACTGGCGTGCGGTGTGCAGTTGGCACCGGCCCCGGACGGGGTTTCGCGGTGCGGCAGCGATTGGGTTTCGACCTTCACCGAGGCGACGCTCTCCTCGGTTCATCTCGTCAGGCAGCGCTGGATAACCAACCGCGCGGGCGAGTTCGTCGTGCGTTCGATGGATTTGGGCGAAGACGTACTGGCGTTGTCTTTCATAGGTGAACAGACGGCGACACAGACTCTCGCGCAGTTGGAAGGACTGCTGGGCCAGCGGCGGGCAAGCCTCATCAGGTCGCTGGTTGAACACGGCGAGGTAAGCTCCGCCAGCCGTAGTCTGACGCCTTCGGAACTCTACGCCCTCGGTCAGCTCTATTTCGAGCGGCTGCTGGCCGACTCATCCGCCGCGAGCCTCCGGCGCGCGCCGGGCCCACTCGGCACACTCGCCGGCATCGCTGCCGATAGCCAGCAGGGCGACGGCTCCGTCGGCGCGCCGCCGACGGAACTGCGCCGTGAAGTGCGACAGTTCGGAGCAGTGACGAGCGCCGGTACGGGACTCGCCCGTCTGGAGTTTATTAGGCCCGAGCCCTACGAATATGGCGCGAACTTCCGCGAGGGCGACCGGCTGGCAGAGCGGTTCTATGACCTGAAACTGGCGGTCGCCCGCAGGTCACATCGTTCGGGAGGGATGGCAGCGTTCATGTTAAGCCCCGCCGTGTCCCTTGAGGTATTGCGCCGGGCGTTGTCTGAGACGCAGAAACAGACCGGCGGCACGCCGCCTCCGAGGCGAGACTGGCAGAGCCTCATGCTCGCTCTCCAATCTCCTGACGAACGCGCGATGGCCGGGTTCGTTGAACGGCTCGCCGCGTCCAGCTTCACGCAACAGACACCGAGGGGCAAGTGGGACGATAACACGACGACCGGGGCGGCCCCGTTGCAGAAATAGCCTCCTGCTAGGCCGTTCGGGGGCTGGACTCTCGTCGCACTCCTTCGTCAAGAACCTCAAGCGCTGCGCCCGCGAGGCCAGCGTCGGCAATGTCCACCTTCATCAAACGGTAGTGGCTCAACTGCGGGAGAGGGGGTAAACGCTCTTGCATGGTCACGGTTAAATGTCTTCACTGCGGCGGCGACCGCCTTGTCCGCAATGGCCTGACGCAGAAGGGCAAGCAACGCTACCTCTGCTCTGACTGCGGGCGGCGCAGCCGCCAGAACCCGCAACCGAACAGCTACACTGAGGAGGAGCGCGCGCGGATACTGCGCGCCTCCCACGAGCGCAGTTGCTTGCGCGGGTTGTCGCGCACCTTCGGCGTCTCGCGGCAGACCGTCACCGCCTGGCTCAAAAAAAGAGACGGCGCTGCCTGAGTTGAGCGCGACGCTGGCCGAGCCCGACCCCGAGGAGGCGATGGAACAACACGCTGCGCCAAAGGCGCGGCCGCTGTGTCAGGAAGAGTTTGTCGTTCTCCACATCCGACATCGTGCACG